>NZ_JBDJLM010000054.1:0-34687 GCF_039673365.1 Pseudomonas sp. TWI923
GCAGCTTGGACTTTGTATTCTCTTGAATAAGATTTACGCACTGATTTTGCCTCCAATTGGGCGCCATCATAGCGCCCGATGAAGGTGTCCAAAATCATTAGGCCAGTTCAACCCGGCTCGCACTCGGGTTTACGAGTTGCAAATGAGCATTCCGTATCTGAGGCGATCCCGCCAAAAACGCAAAAGCCGCGCATCGCGCGGCTTTCTGTTTGGTGGGCCCACACGGACTCGAACCGTGGACCAAAGGATTATGAGTCCTCTGCTCTAACCGACTGAGCTATAGGCCCTCAGCAGGTGCCGCGAATTATAACGAGGGTTTCGATACCGTGCCATCCGAAAGATCCGATAGTGCTATGCGCAGGAAGGTAGCGGCGAACTCGGCGGGCGGCAGGGGCAGGCTGACGATGTAGCCCTGGATCTGCTCACAGCCCTCGGCGGCGAGGAAGCGTTGCTGGGCCTGGTTCTCCACGCCCTCGGCAATGATGGTGAGCTGCATGCTGCGCCCGAGCGCGATGATCGCACGGGCGATGGCGGCGTCGTGGGGGTCATCCGGCAGGCCGCGGATGAACGACTGGTCGATCTTGAGGATGTCCAGCGGCAGGCGTTTGAGGTAACTGAGCGAGGAGTAGCCGGTGCCGAAGTCGTCGATGGCCAGCTGCACGCCAAGCTGCTTGAGCTGGTAGAGCACGGCCAGGGCTTCTTCGGCCTGGCTCATGATGAAGTTCTCGGTGATTTCCAGCTGCAGGTCGCCCGCCTTGAGCTGGTAGGTCCTGAGCAGTTGCTCGATGCGCTTGGCCAGGTTCGGCTGACGCAGCTGGGCGCCGGCGAGGTTGATCGAGAGCGGGCCGAAGGACTGGTAGTTCTTTTTCCACGCGTGCATCTGCCGGCAGGTCTGTTCCAGCACCCAGTCGCCAAGCTGGAGGATGGTGCCGTTCTCTTCGGCGAGGTGGATGAACTGCTCGGGCGGCACCTCGCCGAAGGTGGGATGGGTCCAGCGGATCAGTGCCTCGGCGCCTACCAGGCCCTGGGTCTTCAGGCTGAACTTGGGCTGGTAGCACAGGCTCAGCTCGTTGCGTTCGATGGCGCGGCGCAGTTCGTGCTCGAGGGCGATGCGTTCGCTGGCCTGGGCGGTAAGGTCGCGGGTGTAGGCTTCGACGCGGTTGCGGCCCTTGGCTTTGGAACGGTACATCGCGGCGTCGGCGTTGCGGATCAGGGTGGCAACGTCGGTGCCGTCCTGTGGGTAAAGGCTGATGCCGATGCTGGCACTGGTGAAGAACTCATGCTCGCCGGCCTGGAAGGGGGCATGGAAGCAGGCCAGCAGCTTGTTGGCGATGGCGCTGGCGTCGTCAGGCTTGTGCAGGCCGGGCAGCAGAATGATGAATTCGTCACCCCCCAGGCGGGCCACGGTATCGACGTCGCGCACCTGCTCCTTCAGGCGTTGGGCGATACCTTTGAGCAGCAGGTCGCCGACCGGGTGGCCGAGGCTGTCGTTGATGTGCTTGAAGCGGTCGAGGTCGAGGAACAGCACCGCACCCTGGCGGTTGGAGAGCTGGGCGCAAGCCAGCACGGCCTGCAGGCGGCTCTCGAACAGCGTGCGGTTGGGCAGGCCGGTCAGTGGGTCGTGATGAGCCTGGTAGTCGAGCTTGGCCTGGGCGTGCTTGAGGCTGGAGATGTCGGCGAATACGGCGACGAAGTGGGTGATCTCATGCTCGCTGTTGCGCACGGCGCTGATGGTCAGCCAGCTGGGGTAGAGCTCGCCGTTCTTGCGTTTGTTGTGGATCTCGCCCTGCCAGTGGCCTTCGGCGGTCAACTGGTGCCACATGGCGAGGTAGAAGGCGCTGTCGTGCTGGCCGGAGGCAAGCAGGCGAGGGGTCTGGCCGAGGGCTTCGATCTCGCTGTAGCCGGTGATCTCACTGAAGGCGCGGTTGACCGCGCTGATGCGCTGGTCGATGTCGGTGATCAGCACGCCTTCGGCGGTGTTCTCGAACACCGTGGCCGCCAGCTGCAATTTTTCCTGCATCAGGTGGCGTTCGGTGATGTCGCGGGCGATGGTCAGCATGCAGTCGACGCCGCCGATCGGCAGTGGCCGGGCGGCCAGCTCGCACAGGCGGATCTGTCCGTCGCTGCGGCGGATATGGCAGCTGAAGTCGCGCACAGCGCCCTCGCGCTGGAGCCGTTCTATCAGGCGCTGGCGTTCGTTGAGGTCGACCCAGATGCCGAGGTCCAGGGAGGTCTGGTCGACGTTCGGGCTTATGTCGTAACCGGTCAGGCGACAGAAGCCTTCATTGACCTCCAGCAGCAGGCCATCACTCTGGCGCGACAGCAGCAGGCCGTCGGGGGAGGCATGGAAGGCCTTGGCGAACTTTTCTTCCGAGGTTTGCAGTTGCTGTTGGGTCTCTTTCAGCTGGCTGATGTCGCGTACCGCCACCACCAAGGCCCGTGTGCCATCGAGGTCGAATGCCTCGGCGGAGGTGAGGCCGGTGAACAGCTGGCCGTTGCTGCGGCGGAAGGTCATCTCGAGGTTGCGCACACCGCTGCGCTGCAGGCGTTCGAGCATGATCGGGCCAGTGCCGGCGACGCCCCACAGGTCGAGTTCGGTGGCGGTGCGGCCGAGTACCTGGTTCGGGCTCAAGCCGATCTGTTCTTCGAACGCTTCGTTGACCTCCAGCAGGCAGCCGTCGCTTTGCCGGGCGATGAGCAGGATGTCCGGGCACTGCTGGAATACCGAGGCGAACTTCTGCTCCGACAGGCGCAGGGCGTCCTCGGTGTGTTTGGTTTCGCTGATGTCGATCATCAGGCCGCGCATCAGCGGCTTGTGGCCGTGCTCGATCATGCTGACGATGTTGCGCACCCACAGGGCGTGACCGTCGGCGCGGATTACCCGATAGTCGAGGCTGTGATCACGCCCGGCGGCAGTCTCGCTGTCGCAATAGGCCTGAGCCCAGAGCGCGTCTTCCGGGTGCAGGATGCTGCGCCAGAAGCCGGGCTTGAGCCATTCGCTCAGCGGGTAACCGAGCAGGTCTTCGGCATGGGGCGAAACATAGCTGTAGGTGAAATCGTTGGCGTCGGCCTCCCAGGCGATCGCCGACAGGCTCTCGACCAGGCCGCGATAGTGGTACTCGCTGCTGCGCAGCTCCTGCTCCAGGGCAATACGCCGGGAAATTTCCGAACTCAGTCGGCGGTTGATGCGAATCACCGCAGCGAGGATGGCTACCAGCAGCAGGACCGCAGGCAGGCCGTACAGCAGCATGTCATGCCAGAAGGTGCGCTGGTCGACGACATTGCCCACCCAGCGTTGCTGGATATGGCTGATTTCGCTGTTGCTCATGTCGGCCATGACCTTGTCGAGGATACCCACGAGAATTTTCTGCTGCTGTGGCACGGCCATGGCCAGTTGGTAGCGGTAGGGCGTTTCGCCGCTGACGTAGAGGCCATCGAGCTTTAGCTGGCGAAGGCTCCAGATACTCGAGGCAAGGTCGCCGACCACGGCGTCCACGGCGTCGGTGGCCAGTGCCTGCAGCGTCGAGCTGACGTTGGGCATGGCCACCAGGTTGAGGTCCGGGTGGTGCGTGCGCAGCAGCTCGTGGGGGGCGTAGTTCTCTACCACGGCTATCTTCAGGCCGTAGAGGTCCTTGAGGCTGCGCGGTTGCGGGCCACCGGAGTGGGCCAGTATGACAATCGGGAAGTCCAGGTACGGGCGGGTGAAGGCCAGGTAGCTTTGGCGTTCCGGGGTGGACATGATGCCGGGCAGCAGGTCGATGCGGTTGCTGCGTGCCTGCTCGAGTACCTCGGTCCAACTGCTGGGCTCGACCGGTTTGAGCGTGACGCCCAGGCGCTCCTGGATAAGGGCGATGTAATCGGCGGCCAGTCCCTGGTAACGGCCTTCCTGGTCGCGAAATTCGAAGGGCGGCCATGAAGCGTCTATGCCCAGGCGCAGCTGCGGATGCGCGCTGAGCCAGGCTTGTTCCTCGTCAGTCAGGGTCAGGGCGCCGGCCGTTGTGTTCCAGACCATCAGGAGCAGCAACAGGAGGGCCGGCATCAAGGGCATAGCGGCCTCTCGATCAGGGGGTCTGAGTCGAGTGTAGACGGGCATCCTGCCAGCAGGGTGACGCCGGTCATGACCTTTTGTCACATAAGAAAAACCCCGGCCTGGGCCGGGGTTCGTCATCACTCGTCGAGGAAGGAGCGCAGATGCTCGCTTCGCGTCGGGTGGCGCAGCTTGCGCAGCGCCTTGGCTTCGATCTGACGGATCCGTTCACGGGTCACGTCGAACTGCTTGCCGACTTCTTCGAGGGTGTGGTCAGTGTTCATGTCAATGCCGAAACGCATGCGCAGCACTTTGGCTTCACGTGCGGTCAGGCCCGAGAGCACGTCACGGGTCGCTTCCTTGAGGCTTTCGACCGTGGCCACGTCGATCGGGGACTGCATGGTGGAGTCCTCGATGAAATCGCCCAGGTGCGAGTCTTCGTCGTCACCGATCGGCGTTTCCATGGAGATCGGCTCCTTGGCGATCTTCAATACCTTGCGGATCTTGTCCTCTGGCATCTCCATGCGTTCACCGAGCTCTTCCGGGGTCGGTTCACGACCCATTTCCTGCAGCATCTGCCGGGAAATGCGGTTGAGCTTGTTGATCGTCTCGATCATGTGCACCGGAATGCGGATGGTGCGCGCCTGGTCGGCGATCGAACGGGTGATCGCCTGGCGGATCCACCAGGTGGCATAGGTCGAGAACTTGTAGCCGCGACGGTATTCGAACTTGTCCACCGCCTTCATCAGGCCGATGTTGCCTTCCTGGATCAGGTCGAGGAACTGCAGGCCACGGTTGGTGTACTTCTTGGCGATGGAGATCACCAGACGCAGGTTCGCCTCGACCATTTCCTTCTTGGCGCGGCGGGCCTTGGCCTCACCGATGGACATGCGACGGTTGATTTCCTTGATTTCGGCAACGGTCAGGCCGGTCTCGGTCTCAAGGTCGATCAGTTTCTGCTGGCAGGCGACGATCGCGGCGTTTTTCTCACCCAGGGCAGCGGCCCATTTGGTGCTGCGCTTGGCGAGGTCACCGCTCCAGGTCTGGTCGGTCTCGTTGCTCGGGAACAGGCGCAGGAAGTCGGCACGTGGCATGCGCGCGTCACGTACGCACAGCTGCATGATGGCGCGTTCTTGCTGGCGCAGACGGTCCAGGGCGCTGCGAACGCGCTCTACCAGTGCTTCGAACTGCTTGGGCACCAGCTTGATCGGCATGAACAGATCAGCCAGGGCCTGCATGGCGCCAATGCTTTCGGCGTGGGTGCGGCCATGCTTCTTCAGCACCTTGAGGGTGATGACGAGCTGCTCGGAGACTGCACCGAATCGCTGGGCTGCAACGATAGGGTCCGGACCGCTTTCGGTCTCTTCCTCGTCGTCACTGCTCTCGGCGTTTTCTTCGTCTTCGTCTTCGTCTTCCTTCGCGGCAGCAGCCTTGGCACCTGGGATCGGTACTTCTTCGGTCGGCGCGGCGATGTTGTCATCAGGGTCGATATAACCGCTGAGGACGTCGGACAGACGGCCACCTTCGGAGGTGACGCGGTCGTATTCGCTGAGGATGTGGTCGACAGTGCCGGGGAAGTGAGCGATGGCGCCCATGACTTCACGGATGCCTTCCTCGATGCGCTTGGCGATTTCGATTTCGCCTTCGCGAGTCAACAGCTCGACGGTACCCATTTCACGCATGTACATGCGCACCGGGTCGGTCGTGCGGCCGATATCGGTCTCAACTGCCGCCAACGCTGCGGCGGCCTCTTCGGCTGCGGCTTCGTCAGTGTCGGCTTCCGCCAACAACAGGGCATCCGCATCCGGAGCACTCTCGAATACGTTGATCCCCATGTCGTTGATCATGCGGATGATGTCTTCCACCTGCTCCGGATCTGAAATATCCTCGGGCAGGTGGTCGTTGACCTCCGCGTAAGTCAGGTAGCCCTGCTCACGACCGCGGGTGATCAACTCTTTGATGCGAGATTGCTGTTGCGCTTTTCCGGACATAACACCCTATCCACTGAAGGTCTTGGCGGGCAAAAAACAAGCCGAGGATTATACCCGAGCATGGACCTCACGCGCCAGATGAGGTCGGGTTTTGTGCGGGAACATTGCGGCGGAGCAAGTCACGAAGCTTGGCCGTTTCGTCCTCGTCCAAGCCAGTTAGACGAGATTTGCTGATCAAATGTTCCAAGCTGCGCTCGCGTTGGCGGGCGGACAAGCTAGTTATAGTGTCGAAAAACTGTTGTTCAAGGTTGTCGGCATCGATCAACCATTCCTTTTCCGCCAGGGCACGCAGCAAGCGGCCTTGTTCGGTGCCATGCCAGCGTGCGATCAGCTGCATAGAGCTTAGCTTAGGATTCTTCTGCGCAGCCTCGATCAGGGCCACCAGCAGTTGGCTGTAGAGTTGCTGCTCGTCGGCGAAATGGCCGGCATCTTCGACCTTGCCGGCCAGCAACGGGTGGTGCAACAGCGTGCGCAGCGCCGATAGCGACGGTGGTTCCACCGGCGCCGGCACCCGCGGTGGTGCGTCGCCACGTTGGCCGTCGCGCTGCCAGGGCTTGCCGCCTTTCTTGTCCCACGGCTTACCTTCCCATTGTTTCTTGCCGCCCTTGTTCGGTGTCCAGGGGCGTTGCTCCTGTTGTGCCGGGGCGTAGTCGGGCTGGTGCTGCAGGTCGCCATAGTCCGGGGTGTAGCTGGCCATGGCGTCGTAATCGAAGCCCGGGTCGTAATCCGGCACGCTGCTGGCGGCCGGAGCACTCTGCGCCAGTTGCTCCAGCTGCTGCGGGTCGAGGCCGGTGATCTCTTTCAGGCGGTTGCGCATCAGTTGGCGCAGGTTTGCCCCTGGAACCTTTTCGATCAGCGGGGCGGCCAGCGTGACCATGTGCGCCTTGCCTTCCAGCGAGCGCGGATCAGCCTCGTTGCTCAACTGCTCGAAGAAATAGTCGGCCAGCGGCTGGGCGTGCTGGTTGATGCGGGCATGGAAGGCGTCGGTGCCTTCGGCGCGGACCAGGCTGTCCGGGTCCTCGCCCTCGGGTAGGAACAGGAAGCGTGCGCGGCGGCCATCCTGCAGGCTCGGCAGGGTCGACTCCAGTGCGCGCCAGGCAGCCTTGCGCCCCGCCTGGTCGCCGTCGAAGCAGAACAGGACGCTGGGCACCACGCGGAACAGGCGCTTGAGATGTTCTTCGCTGGTGGCCGTGCCCAGTGTCGCCACGGCGTTGCGCAGCCCCTGCTGGGCCAGGGCGATGACGTCCATGTAGCCTTCGACGACGATGATTTCGTCGAGGTTGCGGTTGTTCTTGCGTGCCTCGTACAGGCCGTACAGCTCCTGGCCTTTATGGAATACCGGGGTTTCCGGGGAGTTCAGGTACTTGGGCTTGTCGTCGCCCAGTACCCGGCCACCGAAGGCAATGACCCGGCCACGGCTGTCGCGGATCGGGAACATCACGCGGTCGCGAAAACGGTCGTAACGCTTGCCGCTCTCGGCATTCTCGATCAGCAGGCCGGCATCGATCATCACCTTCTGCTGCAGAGCGTCGGCGCCCAGGTGCTTGAGCAGGTTGTCCCAGCCTGGCGGGGCGAAGCCCAGGCTGAAATCGCGGGCGATTTCGCCGGACAGGCCGCGCCCCTTGAGGTAGTCCACGGCCGCCTTGCGGGTCGGGTGGCTGCGCAGGGCCTGGCGATAGAATTCGCTGGCAGCTTCGAGCAGCGGGTACAGGGGGGAGTCGGTTGGCTGGCGCGGCTTCTGCCCCCGACGGCCCTCTTCGCGTGGCACTTCCATGCCGGCTGCACGGGCCAGTTCCTCGACCGCCTGGGGGAAGTCCAGGTTGTCGTGGTCCATGATGAAGCCCAGCGCGTTGCCGCCGGCGCCGCAGCCAAAGCAGTAGTAGAACTGCTTGTCGGGGCTGACGGTGAAGGAGGGAGACTTCTCCTTGTGGAACGGGCAGCAGGCGGAAAGATTCTTGCCGGTCTTCTTCAGTTGGACGCGCGAACTCACCACGTCGACGATGTCGGTGCGGTTCAGGAGGTCATCGATGAAGCTCTGGGGAATCAGCCCGGCCATGGCAGCCTCGTCATCTGGCAACTGGCAAGTCTAAACGCTTGTGCTCGGGTTTGGCGTGGGGTGTTGCGAAGGGGTATGTGCTCGTCACCAGCCTGTGAGGGCTCGTCAGAAAGGACGTGCACGTCTGGCCAATGGCCAGGTCTGACGTGTTGCTACAGGTTGCCCATGGCTTTTGCCGGGGCACCCCAGGCGCATGGCCAAGGGTTTGAAGCGACCGCTGCCATCAGCCCGGCACGAGGCCGGGCGGGGCAGAAGCTTTGCGTAGAACGGCTGTATTAGTACAGACGAACTGCGCGGCGCTGTTCGCGCTGAACTTTCTTCGCGTGACGCTTTACAGCGGCAGCGGCTTTGCGCTTACGCTCTGCGGTCGGCTTCTCATAAAACTCGCGGCTACGAACTTCAGCCAGTACACCGGCTTTTTCGCAGGAGCGCTTGAAACGACGCAGAGCTACGTCGAAGGGTTCGTTCTCTTTAACTTTGACGGCTGGCATCCAGGGCTACCTTAATTCATTACCGGGGTAGACGTGCTCCTGGCAAAACATAAGGTGTGCTGGAGTACGTCGGTTTTCAAGGGTTGCGGATGTTAACCCTTAGCTGGCAGGAATGCAAAGCCTCTGATCGAAAACCGCTGGTCGGCACAGGGTGCGGGGACTATCATGCGCGCCTTCGAATTCAGCCTCGACAGGGCACGAACCCATGCTAGTACTGGGATTGGAAACATCCTGCGACGAAACTGGCGTCGCATTATACGACAGCGAACGCGGCTTGTTGGCCGACGCGCTGTTCAGCCAGATCGACCTGCATCGCGCCTATGGTGGCGTGGTACCCGAGCTTGCCTCGCGCGACCACGTCAAGCGCATGCTGCCGCTGATCCGGCAGGTGCTGGAGGAGGCCGGCTGCGTCGCCACCGAGATCGACGCCATCGCCTACACCGCGGGTCCTGGCCTGGTCGGCGCGTTGCTGGTGGGCGCCTCCTGCGCCCAGGCCCTGGCGTTTGCCTGGGATATCCCGGCGATCGGTGTGCACCATATGGAAGGGCACTTGCTGGCGCCGATGCTCGAAGAGCAGCCGCCGGAGTTTCCGTTCGTCGCTTTGTTGGTGTCGGGCGGCCATACCCAGCTGGTACGGGTCGATGGCATTGGCCAATACGAACTGCTCGGCGAGAGCCTGGACGATGCGGCCGGCGAGGCGTTCGACAAGACAGCCAAGCTGATCGGCCTCAATTATCCAGGTGGGCCTGAAATCGCTCGCCTGGCCGAGCAAGGCACCCCGGGGCGCTTCGTGTTCCCACGGCCGATGTGCGACCGTCCGGGCCTGCAGTTCAGCTTCAGCGGCCTCAAGACGTTCGCCCTGAACACCTGGCAAAAATGCCGTGAGGCCGGGGACGACAACGAGCAAACCCGTTGCGACGTGTCGCTGGCGTTCCAGCAGGCGGTGGTGGAGACTCTGACCTTCAAGTGCAAGCGAGCACTCAAGCAGACCGGCCTCAAGCGCCTGGTGATCGCTGGTGGCGTGAGTGCCAATACCGCCCTGCGCACGTCACTGGAGAGCATGCTGGCCGGCCTCAAGGGCAATGTCTATTACGCACGCCCGCGCTTCTGCACCGATAATGGCGCGATGATCGCCTATGCTGGCTGCCAGCGCCTGATGGCCGGGCAGCAGCAGGACTTGGCGATCAGCGTGCAGCCGCGCTGGCCGATGGAGCAACTGCCGGCACTGTAAGAATGTAAGAAAGGGCTGGGCTCGGGGAGCGTTTCAGAAATGCCGTTCGCGCCCGGCAAACAAGTCACGCAGATTGTTGCGATGGCGCCAGACGATCATCACCGTGAGCACGGTCATTGGCAGCAGGGCTGCGGGCTCGCGCCAGGCCAGCAGTGGCAGGGTGAGGGGCGTGGCGATCAGCGCGGCCAACGAGCTGGTGCGGGTGAGGTAGAAGGTCAGCAGCCAGGCGCCGATGGCAAGCAGGGCGGCCGGCAAGTACAGGGCCATGAGCATGCCAGCGGCAGTGGCCACCCCCTTGCCGCCCTTGAAGCGGAAGTAGATCGGGAACAGATGGCCGACTACCGCGCAGATACCGACCCAGGCCTGGTCCTGCAGGTCCAGCCCGGCCAGGCGTGCCAGCAGCACCGGCAGCATGCCCTTGCACAGGTCGCCCAGCAGCGTCAGGATCGCCAGCTTGCGCCCGGCCAGGCGCAGCATGTTGGTGGCGCCGGCATTGCCCGAGCCGCTGGAGCGGGGGTCGGGGCTGCCGCTGAGGCGGCTCAGGACGATGGCAAAGGACAGAGAGCCGAGCAGGTAGGCAAGCAGCGCCAGTGACCAAAACATGCTAACTATTCCGGGCGAGGACGCCCTGATTCTAACGGCGCCCGTCGCCCTTGTCGTGCTGTGGAGAGAAGTGCTTGGACAGAGTGTTCATCGAAGGCCTGGAAGTCGATACCGTGATCGGCGCCTACGACTGGGAGCGGGATATTCGCCAGTGCCTGCGCCTGGACCTGAGTTTCGCCTGGGACAACCGCCCGGCCGCCGCCGGTGATGACCTGTCGTTGGCACTGGACTATGCCAGTGTTTCGGCGCGGGTCCAGGCGTTTGCCGAGCAGGCTCGCTACGAGTTGGTCGAGACGTTCGCCGAGCGCCTGGTGGCGGTGCTGATGGCCGAGTTCAACATCCCCTGGGTGCGCCTCAAGCTCACCAAGCCGGGCGCAGTGCCGGCGGCTCGCGGCGGCGTTGGCGTGGAGATCGAGCGCGGATGTCTCTGAACACGGTTTACCTCGGCTTGGGCAGCAACATCGACCGTGAGCGGCACTTGTGTGCGGGGCTCGATGCGTTGGCTGGCATGCTCAGCGGCATGCAGTGTTCGGCAGTGTTCGAGAGCCAGGCGGTGGGCATCAAGAGCGGCCCGTTCTACAACCTGGTGGTGCGCGGGCAGACCGAGTTGCCGCTGCTGGAGTTCGACCGTCGGCTGAAGTTCATCGAAGCGGAAAATGGCCGATATGCGCCGGACCGCAAGGGTTTGCCGCTGGATATCGATGTGCTGATGTACGGCGATCTGCATGGCACCTTCGATGGGTTGGTGCTGCCGCGTGCGGAAATCCTGAAGAATGCTTTCGTGCTGTGGCCGCTATCGCTGCTGGCGCCGACGCTGATGCATCCAGGCGCCGGGAAAAGCATGGCGCAGCTGTGGCATGAGGCGAGCATCGAACAGGTGCTGGCGCCGGTGCCGTTCGAGTGGCGTGGGTTGCAGTTGACCCCAGCGTGAGCCTGCGCCGGCCTCTTCGCGGGTAAATCGCAGCGGCGGTTTGCCGCTGAGATCTACTCGCGAAGAGACCGGGTAGATCAAGCGGACTTGTAAGCTTCGAGCGCCTTCAGGCGCTCGGCTTTGAGCGCTTCGCCCAGGCCCTGGCCGGTAAGCCCGCTTTCCAGCAATGGCTTCACATCCACGGCACGCGCCGCCTCTGCGGCCCCGCGCAAGTACTCGCCTTGTGGATAACCTGAGCCCAGCGTCGCCATCTCGCACGCGGCGATGAAGTCCTCGAAGCGCTGCGGCCGCCGGTACACGTCGAACTTCTGCAGCATTTCCAGCAGGCTTGCAGGCTCCAGCGCCAGAGCATGGTCTGCTCGCTCGGCAAACTCCCCCACCAGCGCCGCCAGTTCCTGGCATTCGCGCGGGGCTTTGAGGCGCTGGTTGAGGGCCTTGATCGCGGCAGGCTGCAGCCCCCGCAGCAGGCACGCCCAGCGCACCGGCAGCGGCTGCTGAAGCTTGGCCGCCTGGTGCAGCGCAGGTAATGTATCAGCGCCGTGTGCAAGCTCGGGCAGCAGTTCCATCAGCCCGCCACAGCTGCGCAGCACTTCAATGAACACCTGCGGCTCGGGTTCCATCAGTGCACGCTCGATCTCTTTCCAGCTGCGCTCGGCGGTCAGCGCCTGTAGTTCGCCCGACTCGGCAATCTGGCGCATCAGCCCCAAGGTTTCTTCGGCGACCTTGAAACCCAAGGGCGCGTAGCGGGCAGCAAAACGGGCAACACGTAGTACCCGCAGGGGATCTTCGGCGAACGCCGGGGAAACGTGGCGAAGGATGCGTTCTTTCAGGTCGCGTTTGCCGTGGTATGGATCGTACAGCGTGCCCTGTTCGTCCTCGGCCATGGCATTGATGGTCAGGTCGCGACGAATCAGGTCTTCTTCGAGGGTGACATCCGGGCTGGCGTGAAAGGTGAAACCGCCATAGCCACGGCCGCTTTTGCGCTCGGTGCGGGCCAAAGCGTATTCCTCGCCCGTCTTCGGGTGAAGGAATACCGGGAAATCGGCACCGACGGGGCGAAAGCCCTGGGCCTGCATCTGTTCGACCGTGGCGCCGACCACCAACCAGTCGATATCGCTGACCGGGCGGCCGAGCAGACGGTCGCGCACGGCACCGCCAACCTTGTAGATCTGCATGTGGAACCTCCATTACTGGCGACAGGATACCTTGTCGGCAGCAATGGAGGGGCGCTGCGCTAGAGGTGGTGCACCACGGCCAGGTCCATGCGCCCGTAGTCGCCGGCCTCGCCGTGTTCGCTGCGGGGCGGCATGTGGTGGGTTTTCATCACCTGGTCGCCCTGGACGGTCTCGAGGTGGATGTCGAAGCCCCACAGGCGGTGCAGGTGCTTGAGTACTTCGTCTGTGGAGTCGCCCAGTGGTTTACGGTTGTGCTGCTGGTGGCGCAGGGTCAGGGAGCGGTCGCCGCGGCGGTCGATGCTCCAGATCTGCACGTTGGGTTCACGGTTGCCCAGATTGTACTGGGCGGCCAGTTGTTCACGGATGGTGCGATAGCCATCCTCGTCATGGATCGCCGGCACCAGCAGATCGTCGCGCTGGTCGTCGTCGAGAATGCTGAACAGCTTGAGGTCGCGCATCACTTTCGGTGACAGGTACTGCAGGATGAAACTCTCGTCCTTGAAGCTGCTCATGGCGAATTTGAGGGTGGAAAGCCAGTCACTGCCGGCGATGTCCGGGAACCAGCGGCGATCCTCTTCCGTCGGGTTTTCGCAGATACGGCGGATGTCGGTGTACATGGCAAACCCCAGGGCATAGGGGTTGATGCCGCTGTAATAGGGGCTGTCGAAGCCCGGCTGGAACACCACGCTGGTGTGCGACTGAAGGAACTCCATCATGAAGCCTTCGGTGATCAGCCCTTCGTCGTACAGGTCGTTCATCAGGGTGTAGTGCCAGAAGGTCGCCCAGCCCTCATTCATCACCTGGGTTTGGCGCTGCGGGTAGAAATACTGCGCAATCTTGCGCACGATGCGCACCACTTCACGCTGCCAGGGTTCGAGCAGCGGCGCGTGTTTCTCGATGAAATACAGGATGTTTTCCTGAGGTTCGGCAGGGAAGCGCGCATCGTCGCGCTCGCCGCCCTTTTCGGTGCCTTTGGGGATGGTGCGCCACAGGTCGTTGATCTGCCGCTGCAGGTGTTCTTCGCGCTCCTTCTGCCGGCGGCGCTCCTCTTCGGCCGAGATCGGGTAGGGGCGTTTGTAGCGGTCGACGCCATAGTTCATCAGGGCGTGGCAGGAGTCGATCAGGTCCTCGACAGCGTCGATGCCGTGGCGCTCCTCGCACTGGGCGATGTACTGCTTGGCGAATACCAGGTAGTCGATGATGGAGCTTGCGTCTGTCCAGGTACGGAACAGGTAGTTGCCCTTGAAGAAGCTGTTGTGACCATAGCAGGCATGGGCGATCACCAGTGCCTGCATGCACATGGTGTTCTCTTCCATCAGGTAGGCGATGCACGGGTCGGAATTGATCACGATCTCGTAGGCCAGGCCCATCTGCCCACGGCTGTAGGATTTCTCGGTACTGAGGAATTGCTTGCCATAGGACCAGTGGTGATAACCCAGCGGCATGCCCACGGACGCGTAGGCGTCCATCATTTGCTCGGCGGTGATCACTTCGATCTGGTTTGGGTAAGTATCCAGCGCGTAACGCGCGGCCAGGCGACTGATTTCGCGGTCGTAGGTCTGGATAAGCTCGAATGTCCATTCGGAGCCGGTGGAAATGGGTTGGCGTCTCTGCTCTCTGGCGGTCATGTGGCTAACCTGCGCTGGAAGAGTTCACGGAAGACCGGGTAGATGTCGCCGGCCGATACCAACTGTTGCTGGGCAAAGGTGTCGGGGAAACCTTCGCCGATGCGTTCGTATTCGTACCACAGCGCCTGATGCTCGCGTGGGGTGATTTCGACATAAGTGTAGTACTGCACGTGCGGCATGATCTGTTTGGACAGGATGTCGCGGCAGATCGGCGAGTCGTCGTTCCAGTTGTCACCGTCGGACGCCTGGGCGGCGTAGATGTTCCAGTCGCTGGCCGGGTAGCGCTCAGCCATGATTTCCTGCATCAGCTTGAGTGCACTGGAAACGATGGTGCCGCCGGTTTCGCGGGAGTAGAAGAATTCTTCCTCGTCGACTTCGCGGGCACTGGTGTGGTGCCGGATGAACACTACCTCGATGCGGTCATAGTTCCGCTTGAGGAACAAGTACAAGAGGATGAAAAAGCGTTTGGCGATGTCCTTGGTGGCCTGGGTCATGGAGCCGGAAACGTCCATCAGGCAGAACATCACCGCCTTGGAGCTGGGGTTGGGCTGCTTGACCAGCAGGTTGTACTTGAGGTCGAAGGTATCGAGGAACGGCAGGCGGTTGATACGTGCCTTGAGCCGCTCGATCTCGGCCTCGGTTTCCTGGATGTCGGTGAAATTGTCGGGCTCCTCGACTTTCAGACGATCCAGCTCCTTTTGTGCTTCGCGCAGCAGTGCGCGGCTGCTGCCCGTCAGTGCGATGCGCCGGGCATGGGCCGAACGCAGGGTGCGCACGATGTTGATGCGCGATGGGTTGCCTTCGTTGGCGATCCCGGCGCGCACGGTCTTGAAGGTGTCGGCACCGGTCAGGTGGCGTTTGACCAGGTTGGGCAGCTCAAGGTCCTCGAACATGAATTCGAGAAACTCTTCCTGGGTGATCTGGAAGACGAAATCGTCCATGCCCTCGCCGGAGTTGCCGGCCTTGCCGCGACCGCCACCCCCACCGCCGCCTTGTGGTCGAGCGATATGCTCACCCGCAGTGAACTCTTTGTTGCCGGGGTGGACGATGGTCTGCTTGCCGCCGCGACCGTGGTGCAGCACCGGTTCGTCGATGTCACGGCCCGGGATGCTGATCTGCTCGCCATGCTCCATGTCCATGATGGAGCGGCGGCTAACGGCCTCTTCGACGGCTTTCTTGATGTGCTCACGGTAGCGCCGCAAAAAACGCTGGCGGTTGACCGTGCTCTTGTTCTTGCCGTTCAGGCGTCGGTCGATTACGTAGCTCATGATCCCTCCGGTGACTGGATGCAGCTACCACTCTCAAGCTGCAAGTTGGAGCAGCCACCGCTGCTGAAAGCCGTAGCGCCAGAGCTCGCCCTGGCGCTGCACGGCTTGCAGCTTGCGGCTTGTCGCTTGCCGCTTTATTGCGATTTGCGGACCCGCAGGTACCATTCCGACAGCAGGCGCACCTGTTTGTCGGTGTAGCCGCGCTCGACCATCCGGGTGACGAAGTCGTTGTGCTTCTGTTGATCCTCCTTGCTGGCCTTGGCATTGAAGCTGATGACCGGCAGCAGGTCCTCGGTGTTGGAGAACATTTTCTTCTCGATGACCACCCGCAGCTTCTCGTAGCTGAGCCAGCTGGGGTTCTTGCCATTGTTGTTGGCCCGGGCGCGCAGCACGAAGTTGACGATCTCGTTGCGGAAGTCCTTCGGATTGCTGATGCCGGCCGGCTTCTCGATCTTCTCCAGCTCTTCGTTGAGGGCGATGCGGTTGAGGATCTCGCCGGTTTCCGGGTCGCGGTACTCCTGGTCCTGAATCCAGAAGTCGGCATACAGCACGTAGCGGTCGAAGATGTTCTGGCCGTACTCGCTGTAGGACTCGAGGTAGGCGGTCTGGATTTCCTTGCCGATGAACTCGATGTAGCGCGGCGCCAGGTATTCCTTGAGGTAGCGCAGGTAGCGTTCGCGCACTTCGGCCGGGAATTGCTCCTGCTCGATCTGCTGCTCCAGCACATACAGCAGGTGCACCGGGTTGGCCGCGATTTCGTGCGGGTCGAAGTTGAACACCTTGGACAGGATCTTGAAGGCGAAGCGGGTCGACAGGCCGTTCATGCCCTCGTCGACGCCTGCCGAGTCGCGGTACTCCTGGATCGATTTGGCCTTGGGGTCGGTGTCCTTGAGATTCTCACCGTCATAGACCCGCATCTTCGAATAGATGTTGGAGTTTTCCGGCTCCTTGAGCCGCGAAAGTACGGTGAACTGGGCCAGCATCTTGAGGGTGTCGGGCGCGCAGTGAGCCTTGGCCAGCGAGCTGTTGACCAACAGCTTGTCGTAGATCTTGATCTCGTCGCTGACCCGCAGGCAGTAGGGCACCTTGACGATGTAGATACGGTCGATGAAGGCTTCGTTGTTCTTGTTGTTGCGGAAGGTGTGCCACTCCGATTCGTTGGAGTGGGCCAGCAGGATACCGGTATAGGGGATGGCCCCGAGGCCTTCGGTGCTGTTGTAGTTGCCTTCCTGGGTGGCGGTGAGCAAGGGGTGCAGGACCTTGATCGGCGCCTTGAACATCTCGACGAATTCCATCAGGCCCTGGTTGGCCCGGCACAGCGCGCCCGAATAGCTGTAGGCGTCGGCGTCGTTCTGCGGGAATTCTTCGAGCTTGCGGATATCCACCTTGCCGACCAGAGCAGAGATGTCCTGGTTGTTCTCGTCACCGGGTTCGGTCTTGGCGATGGCGATCTGGTTGAGGATCGAAGGATAGAGCTTGACCACCTTGAACTTGCTGATATCACCGCCGAACTCCTGCAGGCGTTTGGTGGCCCAGGGCGACATGATGGTGTTCAGGTAGCGGCGGTTGATGCCGTACTCTTCTTCGAGAATCGCGCCATCTTCGGTGGCGTTGAACAACCCCAGCGGTGACTCGAATACCGGCGAGCCCTTGATGGCATAGAAAGGTACTTTTTCCATCAGCTGCTTGAGTTTCTCGGCCAGCGACGATTTACCGCCGCCCACCGGGCCCAGCAGGTAGAGGATCTGCTTCTTCTCTTCCAGGCCTTGGGCGGCATGGCGGAAGTAGGAGACGATCTGGTCGATGCATTCTTCCATCCCGTGGAAGTCGGCAAAGGCCGGATAGCGGCGGATCACCTTGTTGGAGAAGATCCGCGACAGCCTGGAGTTGCTTGAGGTGTCGATCAGCTCTGGGTCGCCGATGGCCAGCAACAGCCGCTCGGCCGCCGAGGCATAGGCGCTGCGATCCTCTTTGCACAGCTCGAGGTACTCCTGCAGCGTGAGTTCTTCCTGGCGGGTGGACTCGAAACGTTGTTGGAAGTGGCTAAAAATGCTCATGACGTCACCTCGCTCGATACGTGGAGACGACGCCGGATCAGTCAGCCGATGCTGGCATGCAACCGGTTTTTGCCGGTTGCTGTATACCCCCCAGAACACCCTGAAACGCTACCGATGACCCGCACGCCGGTGTACCGGCTCTCCCCTTTTTTGGATGGCCTGGGCTTAAGGATAGTTGGTTATACGAGAGGTCAAGGGCGGGGGGCGAAGAAGACATCCGCGACCGTTCGTCAGGTCGGTCGCGAGCCCGCACGGAACGCGGGCTGCAGGAAAAATGAAAAAAATTATTCAGCGCTGCCCTGGGCGGTTTCGCCCGGGTAGGTGCTGCGCCACAGCTCGAAGCCTCCGTCGATGCTGTAGACGTTGGAAAAGCCCTGGCCGACGAGATAGGCGGCGGCGCTCTGGCTGGAGTTGCCGTGGTAGCAGACTACCAGTGTAGGTGCGTCGAGGTCGGCGTTGCGGATGAAGTCGGCAACCGAGTGGTTATCCAGATGAGTGGCGCCGCTGATGTGGCCGGCGGCATAGGCTTGTGGGTCGCGAATGTCGACCACGACCGCGCCTTCTGCGCGCAGGGCGAGGGCCTGTTCGGGGGTGATGCGCTTGAATTCGCTCATGGGGGCGGTTCCTTCAGGGCTGATCGGTAGGGGCGGCCGGTGCTGCCGGCAGGCGAGGGGTGCCCTCGCGGGTGCAGTCGCAGCGGTGGTACTCGCCGCTGTCGACGTTGTACAGGGTCATGGCGCCACCCCAGACGCAGCCGGTGTCCAGGGCGATGACGCCCGGCGCATCGACGCGGCCTTCAAGGGCGGCCCAGTGGCCGAAGATGATCTTCACATGGCGCGCACGGCGGTCGGGGTGGTCGAACCATGGCTTGTAGCCTTTTGGCGCGCTGTCTGCGCCTTCCTTGGTCTTGAGGTCGAGCTTGCCGGCGGCGGTACAGAAGCGCATGCGGGTGAAGTAGTTGGTGATCACCCGTAGGCGCTCGACGCCTGCGAGATCCTTGCTCCACTTGTTCGGTTCATTGTCATACATGCCGTCCAGGTAGAGCTTCAGGCGATTGTCGTCGCGCAGCACTTCCTCGACTTCAGCAGCCAGCTCCAGCGCTCTGCCCAGGGTCCATTGCGGCGGGATCCCGGCATGAACCATGGCGATGCCACGGGGCTCGTCGTAGTGCAGCAGCTTCTGTTGGCGCAGCCAGTCGAACAGCTGGTCGGCGTCCGGCGCTTCGATGATTTCGCGCAGGGTGTCGCTCTTCTTCAGGCGCTCGACGTTATGCCAGGCGGCCAGCAGGTGCAGGTCGTGGTTACCCAGCACACACACCAGGGAGTGGCGGATGGAGTACAGGTAGCGCAGCGTTTCGAGCGACTCGGGGCCGCGGTTGACCAGGTCACCCACCAGCCACAGGCGATCGACGGCAGGGTCGAAGCGTACACGTTCGAGAAGGCACTTGAGCGGCTGCAGGCAGCCTTGCAGGTCACCGACCGCGTAAGTGGCCATCAGTGCAGGGCCCCGGGAACGGCCAGACGGAAGGGTGCGATCTCGGCATCGAAGCGTTTACCGTCTTCGGCGAACATCTGATAGCTGCCCTGCATGGTGCCAACGCGGGTGGTGATGACCGCCCCGCTGCTGTAGGTGTGGCTCTGGCCTGGGTCGATCAGCGGTTGTTGGCCGATCACGCCGGCGCCGCGCACTTCCTCGACTTCGCCATCGCCATTGGTGATCAGCCAGTGACGTGACATCAGCTTGGCCTTGACCGTGCCGTTGTTCTGCACGGTGATGGTGTAGGCGAAAGCGAAGCGACTGTTTTCGGGGTCGGATTGTTCTTTGAGGTAGCGGGTCACGACGCTGACGTCGATCTGGTAGCGGGGGTCGGACATGCAAGGGCCTTGGGCGAACTGACGCAATAATGCAGTCTAGGCCATTGGCGGGGGGGAGGGCCAGTCATGGCTGATCGCGGGGCAGGCCCGCTCCCACGGGAGCGAGCCTGTGTTGCGACGTGGGGTCAGCCTTGCTGCTCGGCCAGCTTGTCGGCCAGGCGCACGAACGCTGCCAGGTCCAGTTGCTCGGGGCGCAGGCTGCCATCGACGCCGGCAGCCTCGATGGCCTGGCTGTCGAGCAGGCCCTTGAGTGTGTTGCGCAGGGTCTTGCGGCGCTGGTTGAACGCTTCGCGCACGACACGCTCCAGCAGCAGAGGGTCCTTGGCCGGGTAAGGCAGCACTTCATGGGGCACCAGGCGCACGATGGCCGAATCGACCTTCGGTGGTGGGTTGAAGGCGCCGGGGCCTACGTTGAACAGGTGTTCCACGCGGCAGTGGTACTGCACCATGATCGACAACCGCCCCCAGTCACCACCGCCAGGCCCTGCGGCCATGCGCTCGACCACTTCCTTCTGCAGCATGAAATGCATGTCGCGGATCAGGTTGGCGTGTGCCAGCAGGTGGAAGATCAGCGGCGTGGAGATGTTGTAGGGCAGGTTGCCCACGACCTTCAGGCTGCGTTGCGGTACGCCCAACTGATTGAAGTCGAACTTCAGGGCGTCGCCCTGGTGCAGGCGGAAATTGTCACGCCCGGCGAACTTGTGTTGCAGGATCGGCACCAGGTCCTTGTCCAGCTCCACCACGTCCAGTTGTGCGCCGCTGTTCAGCAGGCCCTCGGTGAGGGCGCCCTGGCCAGGGCCGATTTCCAGCAGGTTTTCGCCGGCCTTGGCGTGGATCGCCCGCAGAATGCGGTCGATGATTCCGGCGTCATGCAGGAAGTTCTGGCCGAAGCGCTTGCGCGCCCGGTGTTGGTAATGCTCGGTCATGGTCGGTTCTCGGCCATCTGGTAGGCGGTTTCCAGGGCGACGCGCAGGCTGCCGGTGTCGATCTTGCCGGTGCCGGCCAGGTCCAGGGCGGTGCCGTGGTCGACCGAAGTACGGATGATCGGCAGGCCCAGCGTCACGTTGACCGCGGCGCCGAAACCCTTGTACTTGAGTACGGGCAGGCCTTGGTCGTGGTACATCGCCAGCACTGCGTCGCAGTGCTCCAGATATTTGGGGGTAAACAGGGTATCGGCCGGTAATGGTCCGCGCAGGTCCATGCCTTCGGTACGCAGGCGCTCCAGTACGGGCTCGATGATGTCGATTTCTTCGCGGCCAAGGTGGCCGCCTTCGCCGGCATGCGGGTTGAGCCCGCAGACCAGGATGCGTGGTTTGCCGATGCCGAACTTGTCACGCATGTCCGCATGCAGGATGCGGGTCACGCGCTCCAGGCGCTCGGCGGTGATGGCGTCGGCAATGTCGCGCAGCGGCAGGTGCGTGGTCACCAGGGCCACGCGCAGGCCATGGGTGGCCAGCATCATGACCACCTGTGCGGTGTGGGTGAGCTCGGCAAGGAACTCGGTATGCCCGGAGAAGGCGATACCGCTCTCGTTGATCACGCCTTTGTGCACCGGGGCGGTGATCATCCCGGCAAAGTGCCCGTCAAGGCAGCCTTGCCCGGCGCGTGTCAGCGTTTCCAGCACGAATGCGGCGTTGGCCTGGTTCAGTTGCCCGGCGGCCACGGGTGCGGCCAAGGGCGTATCCCAGACGTACAAGCTGCCGGCAGGGGCAGGGTGTTCGGGCAGGTTGTCTGGAGTGACGGCCAGCAGGCTGACGGCCAGGCCCAGCTGCGTGGCCCGCTCGGCGAGCAGGTCACGGCTGGTGATGGCGATCAGGGGATGGGGCTGGGCCTCGGCGGCGAGCAGCAGGCACAGGTCGGGGCCTATGCCGGCTGGTTCGCCGGGTGTAACGGCAAAGCGCAGGGGCTTCACTGGGTGGCCTGGTCAGCGCCAGGCAGCTTGACTTCAACGTAGGCCTCGTCGCGGATCTGGCGCAGCCAGGTCTGCAGCTCTTCGTCGTACTTGCGGTTGCGCAGGACGCTCATGGCCTGCTGCTCACGGGCTTTTTCAGTGCTGTCGGTGGCGCGGCGGCCCAGCACTTCAAGCACGTGCCAGCCGTACTGGGTGCGGAACGGCTTGGTCACCACGCCTTGTTTGGCGTCGGCCATCTGCTCGCGGAATTCCGGGACCAGGCTGTCCGGGTCGACCCAGTTCAGGTCGCCACCGTGGAGTGCCGAGCCTGGGTCTTCCGAGAAGCTCTTGGCCAGGGTGGCAAAGTCTTCGCCGCTGTTGATCCGGTCGTACAGTTTTTCAGCGAGCTCCTTGGTGGCGGCTTCGCTGCGGATCTCGCTTGGCTTGATCAGGATGTGGCGCACATGCACTTCGTCACGCAGCACGCTCTCGCTGCCACCACGTTTCTCCTCGAGCTTGAGGATGATGAAGCCGTTGGGGATGCGAATAGGCTGGGTGACGTCGCCGGCGCTCATGCTGCTGAGCATCTTGGCGAAGTCCGGTGGCAGTTGGCCGGCTTTACGCCAGCCCATCTCGCCGCCTTCCAGGGCGTTCTCGCTGGCCGAGCGTTCGATGGCCAGCTTGCCGAAGTCGGCGCCCTGCTTGAGCTGCTGGTAGACCTGGCCGGCCTGCTGGGCTGCCGCCTGGATCGCCGTGGAGTTGGCGCTTTCCGGGGTCGGGATGAGGATGTTGGCCAGGCGGTACTCTTCCGACATCTGCATCTTGCCGAGGTCGGAGTTGAGGAAGTTCTTCACTTCCTGCTCGGACACCTGGATGCGTTCGGCGACACGACGCTGACGCACGCGGCTGATGATCATCTCGCGCTTGATCTGTTCGCGGGCGTCGTCGAACGACAGGCCATCATGGGCCAGGGCAGCACGGAACTGCTCGGGCGACATGCCATTGCGCTGGGCAATCGTGCCGACGGCCTGGTTCAGCTCCTCATCGGTGATGCGGATGCCCGAGCGCTCGCCGATCTGCAGTTGCAGGTTCTCGACGATCAGGCGCTCCAGCACCTGCTGCTCCAGCGCACCGGCCGGTGGCACACCACCGCCACGCTTGGCGATGGTCTGCTGCACTTCGCGCACGCGCTGGTCCAGTTGGCTCTGCATGACCACGTCGTTGTCGACGATGGCCACTACGCGGTCCAGGGACTGCGGTGCGGCATGCGCCGCGCCGCTGAGTAAAACGGCGCCCAGCATCAGCGGGCGCAGACGATCAATAAGCTTGGTCTTCACGTTCACGATAACCTTGAATGCCTTTGTCCAGGAACGACTCAACCTTGTTGCCCACTACGCCGCCGAGGCCCTTGAGCACGACTTGCAGGAAGATACCGTGGTCGCCCTTCTCGTTGTCCGGGACCGCCTGGCTGAAATCGTCGTAGTCCATCCAGTAGCGGTTGATCAGGCGCAGCTTCCAGCAGCAGTTGTCGTATTCGAAGCCGCCCATGGCTTCCAGGGTGCGGTTGCGGTTGTAGTCGTGCTGCCAGCGTGCGATCACACTCCACTGCGGCACGATCGGCCAGATGACC
Source organism: Pseudomonas sp. TWI923 (assembly GCF_039673365.1). Taxonomy (NCBI): domain Bacteria; kingdom Pseudomonadati; phylum Pseudomonadota; class Gammaproteobacteria; order Pseudomonadales; family Pseudomonadaceae; genus Pseudomonas; species Pseudomonas sp. TWI923. The sequence continues at coordinate 22,854 of NZ_JBDJLM010000054.1, forward strand.
GAGAAGTCGTGCTGCTGGATCTTGTAGTAATCCTTGATGTAGCCCGGTTCGCCTGGTGTGCCGTAGTCGCCGCCGCCTACTTTCCACAAGCCGGTCAGCGAGTCATAGGTGATCAGGTCGTTGCGGTAGCGGTAGCCGAGGTTGACGATCTTGTTCGGATTGTCTTCAGGCTGGTAGTGGAACATGGCGCTACCCGAGCGGGTGCTGCGGCTGTCCGGGTCCCAGTTGAAGTCCGAGTTGAAGCGCCAGTCGCGGTTGAAGGCGTACTCGTATTCCAGTGCATACGGTGAGACATCCGACAGGCTGTCCTTGCGGGTGCTGTAGTCGATGCCTGGCAACTGGACCTTGCGATCCTTGAAGTAGTAGGCCTGGCCAATGCTGAAGCGCTGACGCTGGAAGCCGTTGTCCTCGATCCAGCGGTTGGTCACACCCAGCGACAGCTTGTTTTCGTCGCCGATGCGGTCGGTGCCGCTGAAGCGGTTGTCGCGGAACAACGAGCCGTAGTCGAACAGGCGCTCGCCCGAATCGAAGATCGGAATGGCCTTCTGGTCCTTGTACGGGACGTAGAGGTAGAACAGTCGTGGCTCGAGGGTCTGGCGGTAATTGGTGCCGAACATCTGGGTGTTGCGGTCGAAGTACAGGCCGCTGTCGACGCTGAAGATCGGGATGTCACGGTTCAGCGTACTGTTGTAGCTGCCGTAGCCCGGAAGGCCCGACTGCGTGATCGCCTGGGCCTGGCCCTGGCTGTCCAGATCAAGGTCGTAGCGGGTAACGGCGTACTTGAGCTTCGGTTTGACATAGCCGTAGCTCGCCTCCATCGGCAGACTGATAGCGGGTGCCGCATGCAGACGGGTACCGTTGGCCCGGGCGATGCCGGTGACACTCTCGTCAAGGCGACGACCGCCCAGAACGTTGCCGGCATCATCAGTCACGACGCCGAGTGAAGTGTCAGGCTTGCCATCCTTGTCGAACACCAGATCGTTCTTCAGGTCACGTTCGAAGCGTACGGCTTCGGCTTCGTAGCTGAGGTCGAGCCCTTCAGGGTGGTACGGCAGCAAGCCGGTGATCGAAAGCTGTGGAAGTTTGTCGTAGGGGGTGATCTGCGAAATGGTCGCCATTTCGTAGGCATGCACGTTCAACCGGGCGGTGTAGTCGTCGCCACGGTAGTTGAGCGTGCCGCGCTGGTTGACGTAGTCCCGGCTCTCGACACCGATCTGGTCCGATTCCAGGTCCTGGAAGTAGAACGGGTCGCTGATGTCGGTGTAGTCCACCTCGCCCATCAGGCGATCATCCAGGCCGCCCTTGTGCTGCCAGTTGATCATCCAGCGTTCTTTCTTGTAGTCCGTCTGCAGCTTGCGGTCGTCGTCCTGATCGCTCAGGTAGGCGCCACCGAACTGACCTTCGCTGGATTTGGTCAGGTAGCGGAACTCGCCTTCCATGAGCATGCCGCGCTTGGCCATGTAGCGCGGGTACAACGTGGCGTCGTAGTTCGGCGCCAGGTTGAAGTAGTACGGGGTGACCAGCATGAAGCCGGTATCGCTGCTGCTGCTGAACGATGGCGGCAGGAAACCGGACTGCCGACGATCATCGATCGGGAAGTAGATGTACGGCGTATAGAAGACCGGGAAGTCCTTGACCCGCAGCGTGACGTTGGTGGCAGTACCAAAGCCGGTGGCCGGGTTGAGGGTGATGTTGTTGCCCTTGAGCTGCCATGCGTTGCTGCCCGGCTCACAGGTGGTATAGGTACCGTCCTTGAGGCGGATGATCGCGTTTTCCGCGCGCTTGGCGTACAGCGCATTACCGCGGATGTGCGATTTGTGCATCACGTATTCGGCGTTGTCGACCCGGGCTTCGCCGGTGTCGAGCTGAATCTGTGCCTCATCGCCGACTACCAGCGAGCCGTTGTCACGGATCTTGACGTTGCCCTTGAGCTCGCCACGGTTCTCGGCCTGGTACAGGTTGGCTTCGTCCGCTTCGGCCTGCATGCTGCCCTGGCGCATGACCACGTCACCGGCGAGGGTGGCGATCTGCTGCTCCTGCTGGTACTTGGAAACCTTGGCGTTGATGTAGGTCGGGGCTTCGTCCTTGGGCGTGGTGTCATCCATGCCCGGGCGGATTGGCTCGATATAGGCGCCGCCGCAGTACGGGCCGGTCTCGGCCAGTTGCGCGGCAGTGAGCTTCTCGCGGGGTACCCAGTCGAGGTGGCTGTAGTCTTCGCTGCGCGATTTCAGGGCGCGGCCCTTGCTCTCGGTAACCAGTACCGGCTTGTCGGCCTGTTCCTGGGCTACTTGCTCCGGTGTTTCATCACCGGAACTGGCGGCAGCGGCACCCGGATGAACCGGGCGAGGCGGCAGGTTACTGGCAGCCTTGGGCTTGCAGTCCCAGCCGCCGGAAGCGGACACTTGGCAGTCGAACTGCTCGGCTGCTAACGCATGCGGCATGGCCAAAGGTTGCAGGGCCAGCAGACCGCCAGTGACCAGCAATGGAAACTTTCTACGAAACGCGGGGGATTTCAATGCCATCTTATTAGTCCGGGCTTCCTGCGTGCCATCTGCCCGCGTGTGGGGGCCGCACGCCTCTCGATGGTCTGAAAAAGATGCTGGATAATAAAGCATGACCCGCTTGACGGCTAGCGCCGTCGGAGACCCTTGTAATGCCCGACCAAGATGTACGTCTGCAACAACTGACTGCCTGGCTCGCCGAGCAGCTCGAGATTCTATTTCGCACCAACGGCTGGGGTGACGTGCCCGCCGGCAGCCTGACCGCCGCCAGCAGCGATGCGAGTTTCCGCCGCTACTTCCGCTGGGAGTGCGCCGACCACAGCTTCGTGGTCATGGATGCGCCACCGCCCCAGGAAAACTGCCGCCCGTTCGTTGACATCGACCAATTGCTGGCCAGTGCGGGCGTGCATGTGCCGCAGATCCATGCCCAGGACCTTGAGCGCGGCTTCCTGCTTTTGGGCGATATGGGCCGCCAGACTTACCTGGACGTCATCGATGCCGACAACGCCGATGCCTTGTTCAAGGACGCCATCGAAGCCTTGCTGGCGTTCCAGCGCCTGCCAATGGACGCCCCTTTGCCGAGCTACGACGATGCGCTGCTGCGCCGCGAAGTCGAGCTGTTCCCGGAGTGGTACGTTGGCCGCGAGCTGGGCGCGAAGCTGACCGAGGCCCAGCAGGCCAGCTGGCAGCGGGTCAGCCAGCTGTTGATCGACAGCGCCCTGGCGCAACCTAAAGTGCTGGTGCACCGCGACTACATGCCGCGCAACCTGATGCAAAGCACGCCGAACCCCGGCGTGCTGGATTTCCAGGACGCAGTCTACGGCCCGGTCACCTACGACATCACCTGCCTGTTCAAGGACGCTTTCCTCAGTTGGCCCCAGGCCCGCGTCGAGGGGTGGCTCAGCGATTACTGGCGAAAGGCCCAGGCTGCCGGTATTCCAGTACAGCCGGCATTCGAGGACTTCCACCGCGCCAGCGACCTGATGGGGGTGCAGCGCCACCTCAAGGTGATCGGTATTTTCGCCCGCATCTGCCACCGTGACGGCAAACCGCGCTACCTCACTGACGTACCGCGTTTCTTCGCCTATATAGATGAAGTGATTGGTCGTCGTCCGGAGTTGGCCGAGCTGGGCGCGCTGATCAGCGAACTCAAGGCCGGGGCCCATTCATGAAGGCAATGATCCTCGCGGCGGGCAAGGGCGAGCGCATGCGCCCACTGACCCTGCACACCCCCAAGCCGCTGGTGCCGGCCGCCGGCAAGCCATTGATCGAATACCACCTGGAAGCGCTGGCCCGAGCCGGCTTCACCGAAGTGGTCATCAACCATGCCTGGCTCGGCCAGCAGATCGAGGATCACCTGGGCGATGGCAGCCGCTTCGGCCTGCGCCTGCGCTACTCGCCGGAAGGCGAACCGCTGGAGACCGGCGGCGGCATCTTCAAGGCGCTGCCGCTGCTGGGTGATGCGCCGTTCGTGCTGGTCAACGGCGATATCTGGACCGACTACGACTTCAGCGCGTTGCAGGCGCCGTTGCAGGGGCTCGCGCACCTGGTGCTGGTAGACAACCCTGGGCACCACGGGCGAGGCGACTTCCGTCTGCTGGGCGAGCAGGTAACTGATGGCGATGACGCGCCCGGGACCCTGACTTTCAGCGGTATCTCGGTGCTCGACCCGGCGCTGTTCGACGCTTGCCAACCCGGCGCCTTCAAGCTCGCACCGCTGTTGCGCAAGGCCATGGCTGCGGGCCAGGTGAGTGGCGAGCACTACCGGGGGCACTGGGTTGATGTCGGCACTGTCGAACGCCTGGCCGATGTCGAACGCCTGATTGGCGAGCGCGCCTGACATGTGGTGGCCAAGCACAGTGATTGGTGCCGGGGCCGGTTTCGCCATGGCCAGTATCCCCGGGGCTTTGCTCGGGGCGCTGCTGGGCCAGGCCATGGATCGGCGCCTGCGTCTGCAGGGATGGGAGGACATGCGCGAGCGCCTGGGCGGGCGCCCGGCGCTGCGCGACGAAGAGTTGCTGTTCGTGCTGCTTGGGCGTCTGGCCAAGAGCGATGGCCGGGTTGCCGAGGGGCATATCCAGCAGGCGCGTCAGGAAATGACCCGGCTGGACCTGGCGGAACCCGCGCGGCTGCGGGCGATTGCCGCGTTCAATCGGGGCAAGTCGGGCAAGGGCCGGTTGGGTCATTACCTGCGCCGGATCAAGTTGCAGCCGCATGCCGCCGAGGGCACCTTGCGCGCCTGCTGGCGAATGGTCTGGGCGGATGGCAAGGCCGGCCGGCATGAGCACGATCTGCTGCTGCGCTGGGGCGAGCAGCTTGGGCTTAGCCGTCAGCAGGTGCAGGCCCTGGCCAAGGAGTACGAGCCACGGCGGTCGTCCGTCGAAGGCGGTGTGATGACCTATGCCGCTGCCCTGCGTCTTCTTGGGGTGGAGCCGGACACCGAGGCCGACAAGGTCAAGCAGGCCTATCGGCGACTGCTCAGCCGGCACCATCCGGACAAGCTGGTGGGCAGTGGTGCCAGTGAGGCCAAGGTGCGCGAGGCGACCGAGCACACGCGCGAGCTGCACCAGGCCTATGCCCTGATCCGCAAGCGGCGGGGCCTCTAACTAAGTCATCGCGGGGCAAGCTCGCATCGGCGCCCCGCGATGATCGTCACTGTTCCTGCGGTGTCAGCCAGCCGCGAACCCGACGTAGCAACTGCTCTTGCTCCGCTGCCTTGTTACCCGGCATGGCCATCAGCGAAATCTGCCGGTACGCGCTGTCCTTCTGCCGCTTGCTGGCCTGCAGGCGCTGCTCGGCGGCCAGGCGGTCCTGGGGGCGCGAGGTGTAGTAGAGGTCGGCGGTCGGCACTTTCAGGGTCGGGGTGAGGCTCAGCAGGTCGTGCTCGACCCGTGCGGGCGTCTGCGCCGCGACCATCACCAGTTTCTGTACCTCTGGCGGCTGCTTCTCGCTGAGGTAGCGCGCCGCCCAGTAGGCGCCGCTGCCGTTGCCCAGCAGCACGATGCTGCGTGCCTGTTGCTGTTGCGCATAGGCCACGGCGGCATCCAGGCGGGCGAAGATGCGCTCGGCGTCGTCCTGGTCGGTGTGTTCGTCGGCCTTGGCGGCGTCGGTGCTTTCGGCGGTGTCCGCCTCGGCGGCCGTGGCCTGGGCAACGTTGGCGTTGGCGTCTGCGGGGGTATCCTTGGTCGGCGCTGTTTCACCTGCGTCCTTGGCCGGTTCTGCGGCGGGCTTGGCCTCGGCGCGCGCCTGCGGGCGTTCGGCCAGCAGGTCTGGAAGGCTCACGCTCAAGGTGTGCCAGCCGACATCGGGGAAGCCGCGGCGCAGCGGCCCGACCGTGGTCGGCCAGTCGGCGCTTTCGCCGGCACCGGGGACGATGATCAGCGCACCTTTCGGGTCGCTGTCGTTGGCCGGCTTCCACAGCGCCAGGAAGTGTTCGCCGTTGGCCTGCAGGGTCTGCTGCTCGGCCTTGGGCACCTGGCGCTCGAGGGCCAGGGCATCGTCCTGGCTGCGTTCGGCCAGCGCCGGGCGCACTACGGGGGCAGGGGCAGCCTCGGCGGCGGCATCGGGTTTTTCGGCATCGGCCGCTTGCGCGCCGAGGGGCAGGAGCGCGGCCAGGCAGAACATGGCCAGCGTCGTGCGATAGAGTGTGAGCATGGATCGGTCCAAGGCCATAAAGTTATCGGCAGCCTAATAGTATTTGTCCGCGACGGCCACGTCAGGTGGCCGTCCTTGCCAAGACGAGCGTAGAGATGAAGCGAGTGCGTTGCCTGTGGGTTATCGGCTGGTTGTGTCTACCCTTGATCGCTTTGGCGCGCCCGGAGGCGCCGCCTTCGGTAGTGCTGGAGCCTGCCCAGCAACAGTGGCTGGAGGCGCATCGCAGCCTGCGGGTCGGCCTGGTGCTGCAAGCGCCCTATGCCCAGTTCGACAGGCGTTTGCAGCAGTTCTACGGGGCCAACGTCGAGCTGGTCAGTGCGCTGGCCCAGGCGCTCAGGCTCGACCTGACCTGGCGCGGCTTCACCGATGAAGCGGCCCTGGAGCACGCGCTGCAAGCTGGCGAGATCGATTTCGCCCCAGGCCTGACCCAGACCCCCGCCAGCCTGCGCAACTGGTTGTTCAGCGACCCGTACATGCGCGTGCCGCAATTGGTGGTGGGCCTGCGCAGCGGTGCGGTGGCGGTGGACCTGGAGAAGCTCGGCGCCAACGATCGAGTGGCGGTGCGCATGCCATCCAGGCTTGCCGACTACCTGCGCGGCAACTACGGCAACCTCAACCTGCAGGGCGTGCCCAACGAGCGTGAGGCCCTGCAACTGGTGCTGGGCGGGCAGGCCGGTTTTGCCGTGCTGGACGAGGCGCAGCTCAGTCGCCTGTCCCGCGAGAGTGAGTTTGGCGAGCTGGCCGTGGTCGGTGACATCGGCCTGCCGCAATTGCTACGGGTGGGTTCGCGGCGCGACTGGCCGCTGTTGGCCGACGTCCTTGAGCGCGGGCTGCAGGCCATGCCGGCCAAGGACCTCGAGCAGATCCACCAACGCTGGCTGCAACCGAAATACCCGCGCTTCTCCGAATCGCCCGGTTTCTGGCAGAACCTCGCCTTGCTGTTCGGCCTGTTGCTGTTGTGCGCCCTGGCCACGCTGGTGTGGCAGCGTCGCCAACAGCGAGGGCTGGAGCGCGGCTTGCTGGCGGCACGCGAGAGCCTGGCCGAGCGCCAGACCCGCGAGCAGGCGCTGCGCCTGAGCCAGTTCTCCATCGACCAGAGCACCGTCGGGATTCTGTGGGTCAACTGGGACAGCCACGTGCGCTACGCCAACCACGCCGCCGAACGCATGCTCGGTTTTGCCGAGAACGCCTTGCTTGAGCGCCCGCTGATCGACATCGAGCCCACCCTGGCCATGGACCGCTGGCTGGCGCTGTGGAAACGCGCCCGTGGCGGCGAAGGCGAGTTGCAGTTCGAGAGCCAGTGCCGCTGCGCTGATGGCAGTTTGCTGCCGGTCGACCTGTCGTTGTCGTTCCTGCGTTTTCGCGATGCCGAATACCTGGTGGTGTTCCTCACCGATGTCACCGAGCGCCGCCGGGCGCTGGCCGCCCTGCGCGAAAGCGAAGCGCGGCTCAAGGGGATCGCCGGCAACGTGCCAGGGCTGGTGTTCCGCCTGGAGCGCGACGCCGCCGAAGGCGAGTTGGAGTTCCCCTACATCAGTGAAGGCAGCGAAGCGCTGGTCGGTTACACCCCGGCGGCGATCCAGCACCCTGACATGGGCCTGCGCAACCTGGTGCATCCGCAGGACCGCGCCGATTATCACCGGGTTCAGGACATGGCCCTGGCCACTGACCAGGACTGGTCGTGGCAGGGCCGCATCCTCACCCGTCAGGGCGAGCAGCGCTGGGCCGACATCAAGGCCACCACCCGGCGCCTGGCCGATGGCCGAATGGTGTGGGACGGGGTGGTCTGGGACATCACCCAGGGCAAGCAGGCCGAGTTGGCACTGGCCGCGTCCCAGGAGCAACTGCGCGAGTTGTCGGCGCACCTGGAGAGCGTGCGCGAAGAGGAGAAGGCGCGGATTGCCCGCGAGGTGCACGACGAACTGGGGCAGATGCTGACGGTGCTCAAGCTTGAAGTGTCGATGTGCGAGCTGGCGTTCGCCGAACTGGACCCCGCTCTCAACGAGCGCCTGTCCAGCATGAAACGCCTGATCGCCCAGTTGTTCGGGCTGGTTCGCGACGTGGCCACGGCCCTGCGCCCACCGATCCTCGACGCCGGTATCGCCTCGGCCATCGAGTGGCAGGCGCGGCGCTTTGAAGCGCGCACGCAGATACCCTGCCTGGTGCAGGTGCCGGACAATCTGCCACCCTTGAGTGATGCCAAGGCCATCGGCCTGTTCCGTATCCTGCAGGAGGCGCTGACCAACGTGATGCGCCATGCCCAGGCGCACACGGTGCAGATCGATCTGGTGCACGAGGCAGGGCAGTTGCGCATGACCGTGATCGACGACGGCGTGGGGTTTGCCATGGAGGCGGCGCGGCCGACGTCGTTCGGCCTGGTGGGTGTGCGTGAGCGGGTGTTGATGCTCGGTGGCAGCATGAGCCTGGACAGCGAACCGGGCGAGGGCACCAGCCTGAGCGTGGCGATTCCTTTGAAGCAGGAGAAACAATCGTGATTCGAGTGCTGGTGGCCGAAGACCACACCATCGTCCGGGAAGGCATCAAACAATTGATCGGCCTGGCCAAGGACATGCAGGTGGCGGGCGAGGCGGGCAATGGCGAGCAGTTGCTCGAGACCCTGCGCCACACGCCCTGCGAGGTGGTGCTGCTGGATATCTCCATGCCTGGGGTGAACGGCCTGGAGGCGATCCCGCGGATCCGCGCGCTGAACAACCCGCCGGCGATCCTGATGTTGTCCATGCATGACGAAGCGCAGATGGCGGCGCGGGCGCTCAAGGCCGGTGCGGCGGGCTATGCCACCAAGGACAGCGACCCGGCGCTGCTGCTCACGGCCATCCGCCGGGTGGCCGGGGGCGGGCGTTACATCGACCCGGCCCTGGCCGACCGCATGGTGTTCGAGGTGGGCCTGACCGAAACCCGGCCGCTGCACACACTACTGTCGGAGCGCGAGTTCTCGGTGTTCGAGCGCCTGGCCCAGGGCGCCAACGTCAACGACATCGCCCTGCAGCTGGCGCTGTCGAGCAAGACCATCAGCACCCACAAGGCGCGGCTGATGCAGAAGCTCAAGGTCAACTCGCTGGCGGAGCTGGTGAAGTACGCCATGGAGCACAAGCTGGTGTGAGTGTTCTGGTTGCGACAGGTAGTGCAGCGGCCTTGCCCATATCCCTGTGGGAGCGGGTTTACCCGCGAATGGGCCTGACCTGCTGATCTCAGTGGCTGCACCGGCCTCTTCGCGGGTTAACCCGCTCCCACAGACTCGGCGTGAACCCTGATTGGCATTCCAAACGCGCCATCCTTGTAGGGCGATCCCTACAACAAATCTTCCATCCGGATGATGGCATTCTCTCAGTGCCCCCGATTTTCGGGCGTTTGCGCCTCTTCTACTCTTTTGCCTACGCAGTCATTCCAACAAGAAGGTGCAGGGCATGAGCGAGGCGAATTCGAACGAGACGCTGGTCAGCTTCCGTGGTGTGCAGAAGAGCTACGACGGCGAATCGCTGATCGTCAAAGACCTCAACCTGGACATTCGCAAGGGTGAGTTCCTGACCCTGCTCGGCCCCTCCGGCTCGGGCAAGACCACCAGCCTGATGATGCTGGCCGGCTTTGAAACCCCTACCGCCGGCGAGATCCAGCTGGCCGGGCGCTCGATCAACAACGTGCCGCCGCACAAGCGCGACATTGGCATGGTGTTCCAGAACTACGCGCTGTTCCCGCACATGACCGTGGCCGAGAACCTGGCCTTCCCGCTGACCGTGCGCAACCTGAGCAAGACCGACGTCAGCGAGCGGGTCAAGCGCGTGCTCAACATGGTCCAACTCGATGCCTTCGCCAAGCGCTACCCCGGGCAGCTGTCCGGCGGCCAGCAGCAGCGCGTGGCGCTGGCCCGGGCCTTGGTGTTCGAACCCCAGCTGGTGCTGATGGACGAACCGCTCGGCGCCCTCGACAAGCAACTGCGCGAACACATGCAGATGGAAATCAAGCATATCCACCAGCGTCTGGGCGTGACCGTGGTGTACGTGACCCATGACCAGGGCGAGGCGTTGACCATGTCCGACCGGGTAGCGGTGTTCCATCAGGGTGAGATCCAGCAGATCGCCGACCCGCGCACCCTCTACGAAGAACCCTGCAACACCTTCGTCGCCAACTTCATCGGTGAGAACAACCGTATCAACGGCACCCTGCTGGCCAGCGATGGCAAGCGTTGCCAGGTGCAGCTGGGCCGCGGCGAGCGGGTCGAGGCGCTGGCGGTCAACGTCGGCCAGGCCGGCGAGCCGGTCACCCTGTCGATCCGCCCCGAGCGCGTGCGCCTCAACGGCCACAGCGAAAGCTGCGTCAATCGCTTCTCCGGCCGGGTGGCCGAGTTCATCTACCTGGGTGACCACGTGCGGGTGCGCCTGGAAGTCTGCGGCAAGGCCGACTTCTTCGTGAAGCAGCCGATTGCCGAACTCGACCCGGCCCTGGCCGTGGGAGATGTGGTACCGCTGGGCTGGGAGGTGGAGCACGCCCGCGCGCTCGATCCGATTGCACAAGCCCACTGATGGACTGATGGATTGCTTCACCAACCCTGTACTGTGGAGAGAATAATAATGCGCAAGCAGTTGAAACTGACCGCCCTGGCCCTGGGGCTGTTCGCCGCCGGCCAGGCCATGGCCGCGGACCTGACGGTGGTGTCGTTCGGTGGCGCCAACAAGGCGGCCCAGGTCAAGGCGTTCTACGAGCCATGGGAGAAGGCCGGCAAGGGCAAGATCGTCGCCGGTGAGTACAACGGGGAAATGGCCAAGATCAAGGCCATGGTCGACACCAACAGCGTTTCGTGGAACCTGGTCGAGGTCGAGTCGCCGGAGCTGGCGCGCGGCTGTGACGAGGGCATGTTCGAGGAACTCGACCCGGCCCTGTTCGGCAACGAAAGCGATTACGTCAAGGGTGCCATCCAGCCGTGCGGCGTTGGCTTCTTCGTCTGGTCCACGGTCATGGCCTATAACGCTGACAAGCTCAAGACCGCGCCCACCAGCTGGGCCGATTTCTGGGACACGAAGAAATTCCCGGGTAAGCGCGGCCTGCGCAAGGGCGCCAAGTACACCCTGGAGTTCGCCTTGATGGCCGACGGCGTGGCGCCGAAGGATGTCTATCAGGTGCTGGGCACCAAGGAGGGTGTGGACCGCGCCTTCAAGAAACTCGATGAGCTCAAACCGAGCATCCAGTGGTGGGAAGCCGGTGCTCAGCCACCGCAGTACCTGGCCTCGGGTGACGTGGTCATGAGTTCGGCCTACAACGGCCGCATCGCCGCGGTGCAAAAAGAGAGCAACCTCAAGGTGGTATGGAACGGTGGCATCTACGACTTCGACGCCTGGGCCATCCCGAAAGGTGCCAAGGATGCCGAAGAGGCGAAGAAATTCATCGCCTACAGCGTCCAGCCCGAGCAGCAGAAGATCTACTCCGAGAACATCGCCTACGGTCCGGCCAACAGCAAAGCCGTGAGCCTGCTGTCGGACGAGGTGAAGAAAGACATGCCGACCACGCCTGAGAACATTGCCAACCAGGTGCAGATCGACGTGGCCTTCTGGGCCGACAACAGCGAACAGCTGGAGCAACGCTTCAACGCCTGGGCGGCGAAGAAGTAACGCTCGGGACCTTGGGCCGCCACGCGGCCCATCGCCGGGGCGCCGGCGCCCGCGGGGC
>NZ_JBDJLM010000055.1:0-34404 GCF_039673365.1 Pseudomonas sp. TWI923
GGGTTTAACCCTCCCTGTGGGGGCCCCCCCCCGCCCCCCCTCTCACTCTTTGGGGGGGGGGGCGGGGGCGCCCCCCGCGATGCTTTGAAAGCTGAAGCAAAGCCCCGCGCCGTACCCTTTTTCCATTCCAGACAAGCTGTTACTGTACCCCGACCAAAGCCCAACGCCTTCTGGATCGGATGCCGACTTGATACGTCCCCTCCTGCTGTCCCTCAGCCTGGCCTTGAGCTTCCCCGCCGTCGCGATGGTGAGCGAAAGCCACGGATACGCGCAGTTCGGCACGCTCAAGTACCCGGCCACCTTCACCCACTTCGACTGGGTCAATCCGCAAGCCCCTAAAGGCGGTACCTTGCGGGCCATGGCGTTCGGCACCTTCGACACGCTCAACCCCTATACCTTCAAGGGCTCGAGCCCGGTCACCACGCCCAACTTCCTGCAATACGGCATCAGCGAGCTCAACGAGCCACTGATGGTCGGCACCGGCATGTACGACCCCTCCGGCGACGAGCCCACTTCAAGCTATGGCCTGATCGCCCGCAGCGTCGAGTACAGCGAGGACCGCAGCTGGGTGGTGTTCAACCTGCGCCCCGAGGCACGTTTCCACGACGGCACGCCGATCACCTCGGCCGACGTCGCCTTCAGCTACCGCACCCTGCTCAAGGATGGCCACCCGATCTATCGCACCAACCTGCAGGAAGTGCAGCGCGTCGACATCCTCAGCCCCCTGCGCATCCGCTTCGTCTTCAAGCGCGCCGGCAACCCGCTGCTGATCCTGCGCCTGGGCGAGATGCCGGTACTGCCCAAGCATTACTGGCAAACGCGTGATTTCAAGGCCACCACCTTCGAGCCACCGCTGGGCAGCGGCCCGTACCGCATTACCGAAGTGCAGCCTGGCCGGCGCCTGGTGTTCGAGCGGGTGAAGGACTACTGGGGCAAGGACCTGGCAGTCAACCGCGGCAAGTACAACTTCAAGCGCGTCGAATACGAGTTCTACCGCGACGCCACCGTGGCCTTCGAAGCGTTCAAGGCCGGCGAGTTCGACATCTATATCGAGCACCAGGCCAAGAACTGGGCCAACGGCTACAATTTCCCCGCCGTGCGCCGGGGCCAGGTGATCAAGGCGCAGATCCCGCACCAGATCCCCACGCAAACCCAGGGCCTGTTCATGAACAGCCGCCGCGCGACCTTCGCCGACCCCCGGGTACGCCAGGCGCTGGGCCTGATGCTGGACTTCGAGTGGACCAACCGCGCGCTGTTCAGCAGCGCCTACCGCCGCGCCACCAGCTACTACCCCAACAGCGAGTTCGCCGCCAGCGGCCTGCCCACCGGCAAGGAGTGGCTGCTGCTCAAGCCGTTCCGCGACCAACTGCCGGAGAAGCTGTTCACCGAGCCCTATCAGGTCAGCCACACCGATGGCCGTGGCATCAGCCGCCAGACCCTGCGCCAGGCCCTCGATTTGTTCGCCCAGGCCGGCTGGAAGCTCAACGGCCAGCGCCTGGTGGACAGCAAGGGCCAGCAGTTGCGCATGGAGCTGCTGCTGGTGAACCCGAACCTCGAACGTATCCTGCAACCTTATGTCGAAAATCTGGCCAGCATCGGCATCGATGCGCGCTTGCGCACCGTCGACCGCGCCCAGTACAAACAACGGCTCGACCAGTTCGATTTCGACATGATCCTGATGACCCTGAACCAGACCCTGAGCCCCGGCCTCGAACAGTGGCTGTACTTCCATTCAAGCCAGGCCGCGACCAAGGGCAGCAAGAACTATGCTGGCGTGAAGGACCCGGTGGTCGACCACCTGCTCGACACCCTGCTCGCCGCCCGCACCCGCGATGACCAAATCGCCGCCGCCCGGGCCTTGGACCGCGTGCTCTCATGGCAGTACTACATGATCCCCAACTGGTACCTGGACAACCATCGCCTGGCCTACCGCAACCGGCTGGCCTTCGTCACCACGCCGCCCTATACCCTCGGGCTGAACAGCTGGTGGATCAAGAAGACTTCGGAGAAAGCCAAATGACCCCGACCCTGCGCCTGGCCTGCAGCCTGCTGCTGGCCTGCCTCACGCTCCCGGCCATGGCCGCCCCGCAACACGCCCTGACCCTGTATGACGAAGCGCCGAAATACCCGGCCAACTTCAAGCACTTCGACTTCGTCAACCCGAATGCGCCCAAGGGCGGCACGTTCCGCCAGTCCAGCTTCGGCGGCTTCGACAGCCTCAACCCGTTCATCAACAAGGGCGTGCCCGCCGACAACGTCGGCAGCATCTACGACACCCTGATGCGCCAGAGCCTGGACGAACCCTTCACCGAGTACGGCCTGGTGGCCGGCAAGATCGAAAAAGCCCCCGACAACAGCTGGGTGCGCTTCTACCTGCGCCCCGAAGCACGCTTCCACGACGGCCACCCGATGCGCGCCGAGGACGTGGTGTTCACCTTCAACGCCCTGATCAAGGACGGCGCGCCGCTGTACCGCCAGTACTACGGCGACGTCGCCGAGGTGGTTGCCGAAGACCCGCTCAAGGTGCTGTTCAAGTTCAAGCACACCAACAACCGCGAGCTGCCGCTGATCCTCGGCCAACTGCCGGTGCTGCCCAAGCACTGGTACGAAAACCGCGACTTCAACCGCGGCAACCTGGAAATCCCCCTGGGCAGCGGCCCCTACAAGGTCGCCGACGTGAAGGCCGGCCGCTCGATCCGCTACGAGCGCGTCAAGGACTACTGGGCCAAGGACCTGCCGATCAACCGCGGCTTCTACAACTTCGACGTGATGACCTTCGACTCCTACCGCGACAACACCGTCGCCCTCGAAGCGCTCAAGGCCGGCCAGTTCGACTACGGCCTGGAAGTCAGTGCGAAGAACTGGGCCACAGCCTACGACGTGCCCGCCGTGCGTGATGGCCGGCTGATCAAGGAAGAGCTGCCCAACGGCACCCCCGTCGGCATGCAGGGCTTTATCTTCAACCTGCGCAAGCCGGTGTTCCAGGATGTGCGGGTGCGCCAGGCGCTGAGCCTGCTGCTGGACTTCGAGTGGACCAACAAGCAGCTGTTCAACGGCGCTTACCTGCGCACCGGCAGCTATTTCGAGAACTCAGACATGGCCGCCCAGGGCCTGCCCTCCCCGGCCGAACTGAAAATCCTCGAACCGCTGCGCGGCAAAGTCCCCGAACAAGTGTTCAGCGAGGTCTTCCACAACCCCGTCACCGACGGCAGCGGCATGATCCGCGAGCAGCAGCGCCAGGCCTACAAGCTGCTGCAGGAGGCCGGCTGGAAAATCGTCGACGACAAGATGGTCGACAAGGACGGCAAGCCGCTGGTCATTGAGTTCCTGCTGGCCCAGACCCAGTTCGAGCGCATCCTGCTGCCGTTCAAGCGCAACCTCGCCGACCTCGGCATCGAGCTGAACATCCGCCGCGTCGACGTGTCGCAGTACATCAACCGCCTGCGCTCGCGCGACTACGACATGATCGTCGGCGGCTTCTCGCAATCCAATTCGCCCGGCAACGAGCAGCGCGAGTACTGGTCCAGCGCCGCCGCCGACAACCCCGGCAGCCGCAACTTCATCGGCCTGCGCGACCCTGCCATCGACCAGCTGGTGGAGCAGTTGATCAACGCCGATTCGCGCCAGAGCCTGATCGACCACACCCGCGCCCTCGACCGCGTGTTGCTGTGGGGTTACTACGTGATCCCCAACTGGCACATCAAGACCTGGCGCGTGGCCTACTGGAACCACATCGGCCACCCGCAGGTGCCGCCCAAGTACGACATCGGCATCGACACCTGGTGGATCAAGCCAGGCGTCACCCCCGCCGTGACCGACGCCCCTGCGGATGAGGGCAACTGACATGCTGGCCTATATCCTGCGCCGCCTGCTGCTGATCATCCCCACCCTGTTCGGCATCCTGATCATCAACTTCATCATCGTCCAGGCCGCCCCCGGCGGCCCGGTCGAGCAGATGATCGCCAAGCTCGAAGGCTTCGAAGGCGCCACCAGCCGCATCGCCGGCGGCGGCGCCGAAGTGTCGGTGGCCGGCTCCAACTACCGCGGCGCGCAAGGCCTGGACCCGGCCCTGATCGCCGAGATCGAACGCATGTACGGCTTCGACAAGTCCGCCCCCGAACGCCTGTGGATCATGGTCAAGAACTACGCCCAGCTCGACTTCGGCAACAGCTTCTTCCGCGACGCCAAGGTCATCGACCTGATCATCGAGAAGATGCCCGTGTCGATCTCCCTGGGCCTGTGGAGCACGCTGATCATGTACCTGGTGTCGATCCCGCTGGGGATCGCCAAGGCGGTGCGCCACGGCAGCCATTTCGACGTATGGACCAGCTCGGCCATCGTCGTCGGCTACGCCATCCCCGCTTTCCTGTTCGCCATCCTGCTGATCGTGCTGTTCGCCGGCGGCAGCTACTTCGACTGGTTCCCGCTGCGCGGCCTTACCTCCAACAACTTCGACGAGCTGTCCACCACCGGCAAGATCCTGGACTACTTCTGGCACCTGGTGCTGCCCATCACCGCGCTGGTGATCGGCAACTTCGCCACCATGACCCTGCTGACCAAGAACAGCTTCCTCGACGAGATCAACAAGCAGTACGTGGTCACCGCCAAGGCCAAAGGCCTGAGCCGCACCCGCGTGCTGTACGGCCACGTGTTCCGCAACGCCATGCTGCTGGTGATCGCCGGCTTCCCCTCGGCGTTCATCGGCATCTTCTTCACCGGCTCCCTGTTGATCGAGGTGATCTTCAGCCTCGACGGCCTGGGCCTGATGAGCTTCGAAGCGGCCATCAACCGCGACTACCCGGTGGTGTTCGGCACCTTGTTCATCTTCACCCTGCTGGGGCTGTTGGTGAAGCTGATCGGCGACCTCACCTACACCCTGGTCGATCCGCGTATCGACTTCGCCAGCCGGGAGCACTGACATGGCCCTCTCCCCCCTCAATCGTCGGCGCTTCGAGCGTTTCAAGGCCAACCGCCGTGGCTGGTGGTCGCTGTGGATCTTCGTGGTGCTGTTCGGCCTGAGCCTGGGCGCCGAGCTGATCGCCAACGACAAACCGGTGGCGGTGCGCTACGACGGGCAGTGGTACTTCCCGGCCTTCAAGCGCTACCCCGAGACCACCTTCGGCGGCGAGTTCCCGCTGGAGGCCAACTACAAGAGCCCGTACATCCGCGAGCTGCTGGCCAAGAAAGACGCCTTCGTGCTGTGGGCACCGATCCCGTTCAGCTACCAGAGCATCAACTACGACCTGAAGGTGCCCGCCCCTGCGCCGCCCTCGGCCGACAACCTGCTGGGCACCGACGACCAGGGCCGTGACGTGCTGGCCCGGGTGATCTACGGCTTTCGCATCTCGGTGCTGTTCGCCCTGACCCTGACCCTGGCCAGCTCCGTCGTCGGCGTCATCGCCGGCGCCCTGCAGGGTTTCTATGGCGGCTGGGTCGACCTGGCCGGCCAGCGCTTCCTGGAGATCTGGTCCGGCCTGCCGGTGCTGTACCTGCTGATCATCCTCGCCAGCTTCGTGCAGCCCAACTTCTGGTGGCTGCTGGGCATCATGTTGCTGTTCTCGTGGATGAGCCTGGTGGACGTGGTGCGCGCCGAGTTCCTGCGCGGCCGCAACCTCGAGTACGTGCGCGCCGCCCGCGCCTTAGGCATGCGCAACGGCCCGATCATGTACCGGCACATCCTGCCCAACGCCATGATCTCGACCATGACCTTCATGCCGTTCATCCTCACCGGCGCCATCGGCACCCTCACCGCCCTGGACTTCCTCGGCTTCGGCCTGCCCGCCGGTTCCCCGTCGCTGGGCGAGCTGGTGGCCCAGGGCAAGTCCAACCTGCAAGCGCCGTGGCTGGGCATCAGCGCCTTCGCCGTGCTGGCGGTGATGCTGAGCCTGCTGGTGTTCATCGGCGAGTCCGCCCGCGATGCCTTCGACCCAAGGAAATGACATGAGCCAAGACACCCTGATCGAAGTGCGCGACCTGGCCGTGGAGTTCGTTACCGGCGACCAGATCAACCGCGTGGTCGATGGCATCAGCTTCGACATCCGCAAAGGCGAAACCCTGGCCCTGGTGGGCGAGAGCGGCTCGGGCAAGTCCGTCACCGCCCACTCGATCCTGCGCCTGCTGCCCTACCCCCTGGCCCGGCACCCGTCCGGCAGCATCCAGTACGACGGCAAGGACCTGCTGCACCTGGGCGAAAAGCCCATGCAGCGCATCCGCGGCGACCGGATCGCGATGATCTTCCAGGAGCCGATGACCTCGCTGAACCCGCTGCACAGCATCGAAAAGCAGATCAACGAAATCCTCCTGCTGCACAAAGGCCTCACCGGCAAGCAAGCCACCGCCCGCACCTTGGAGCTGCTGGAACTGGTCGGCATCCCCGAGCCGCGCAAGCGCTTGAAGGCCCTGCCCCACGAGCTGTCCGGCGGCCAGCGCCAGCGCGTGATGATCGCCATGGCCCTGGCCAACGAACCCGAACTGCTGATTGCCGACGAGCCCACCACGGCGCTCGACGTGACCGTGCAGCTGAAGATCCTCGACCTGCTCAAGGAGTTGCAGGCGCGCTTAGGGATGGCCTTGCTGCTGATCAGCCACGACCTCAACCTGGTGCGCCGCATCGCCAACCGCGTGTGCGTGATGCAGTGCGGCAAGATCGTCGAGCAAGCCGATTGCGCCACGCTGTTCAGCAAGCCGCAGCACCCGTATACGCAGATGCTGATCAATGCCGAACCCAGTGGCGCGCCGGCAGCGAACGCCGAAGGGGCGCCGTTGCTGGAGGTGAAGGACTTGAAGGTGTGGTTCCCGATCAAGAAGGGGCTGCTGCGCCGCACCGTGGACCATGTGAAGGCCGTGGATGGGGTGAACTTCAGCCTGCCCCAGGGGCAGACCCTGGGCATTGTTGGCGAGAGTGGGTCCGGTAAGTCCACCCTGGGCCTGGCCATCTTGCGGTTGATCTCCAGCCAGGGCGGCATTCGCTTTCACGGACAGAACCTGGAAGGGTTGAACCAGAAGGAAGTGCGGCCGCTGCGCCGGGAAATGCAGGTGGTGTTCCAGGACCCCTTTGGCAGCCTGAGCCCGCGCATGTGCGTGGCGGATATCGTTGGCGAAGGGTTACGGATTCACAAGATCGGCACGCCGGCCGAGCAGGAAGCGGCGATTGTGGCGGCGCTGGAGGAAGTGGGGCTGGATCCGCGGACGCGGCATCGGTATCCCCATGAGTTTTCCGGCGGGCAGCGGCAGCGGATTGCGATTGCTCGGGCGTTGGTGTTGAAGCCGGCTTTGATTCTGTTGGATGAGCCAACCTCGGCGCTGGACCGGACGGTGCAGCGGCAGGTGGTGGAATTACTTCGGAAGTTGCAGGTTAAGTACAACCTGACGTACCTGTTTATTAGCCATGATCTGGCGGTGGTGAAAGCGTTGAGCCATCAGTTGATGGTGATCAAACATGGGCAGGTGGTGGAGCAAGGGGATGCGCGGGCGATCTTCAATGAGCCCAAGCATGGGTATACGCGGCAGTTGTTAGAAGCGGCGTTTTTGGGCACAACATCGATTGCCTGAAACTGGCCCCTTTCAGGGGCCACGGTCTTGCTCAACATCCAAATAGCTCGCGCGATCCCTGTGGGAGCGGCTTTACCCGCGAACACCGGCGTAGCCGGTGCCAGTCACCGAGTCGCTTGTTTCGCGGCTAAAGCCGCTCCCACAGGAATCGCATTTACCGGCCTGGCCAATATCAATGCAGTATCTGCAACTGCTGACTTTAGCTACCCGCTACGAAGAATCAGATTAAAGCCCTTACTTGTAGTCCATTTCCCAAACATACTCCTGCCGCCTTTTTTCCGTTGCGGTCGCTTTGGCAGCCCCCTAGTCTCGGCGAGTCGCTGAGTTCAGCGATCGACTTTGACAGGTCGCGACGGTATTAAGCCTACGGCTGGCCTTCATGGCGGCTGTACGTGCGGGCACGCTTGCGTGCGCCGGAACTTTGCTTATTCCGCCGGTCTGTCAACCCACGTACAGCTGCCACCCTTCTGTTTGACAGCAGTCAGGTGACCGCCCTTTTAAAGGAATAAGGTCATGTTGGAGATCGTCCCCGATCCACCCCACAACCATCACTCCCTCGAAGACACCCTCATCCAGGCCACGGAGTACGCCCTGTGCGCTCAGGCTGTGGCGCATCAGGCCATTTCGGTCCAGCAGCCCAAGTCGCACGCGTCGATTCTGATCATGGCGTTGATGCATGAGATCGAGGCGCTGCGGGTGCTGCTCGAGTCGGCGTTGATTCAGGTGCAGATGCCGCAGCTGGAGCGCCGGGCGTTCCACTAGGCCGGTAGGCGTGTTTTGCCTGGGCCGCCCTCATCGCCGGCAAGCCGGCTCCCACAGGGATTGGCTTTGCCCTAGCACCGGTGCCGTAACTGTGGCGTTGGGTTGCCAGCGATAGGGTCTGTCCGGGCATCGATCATTTCAGGGAGAGTGAGCAATGAACACAGACGACACCACGCCCCGCACCACTGCGGGCAAAACCAAGTTCTACCAAGGCGAAGGGATGACCGCCCCGCTGTTCTGCATCGAGCCCGGCATCCCCTGCCAACATGCGCGGGACCAAGCCTCGGAGCTGATGGGCTGCGTGCGGGACCTGACCATTACCGGGATCATGGAAGAGAAGCCGCAACTGCTCTGGGCGTCGTATTACCTGAGCGCGCTGGCCAAGGCGCTGATGGATGATGCGGAGTTGGGGATGAAGCACTGAGGGGTGGATTGCCTGGACTGGTTTCCATATCGGTTTAGGCCGCAGCACTCCTGTGAGACAGGCACAGCGCCATCCGCGCGCACCGCGATACCGCGTCATGCCAACAAGGCGGACAGCGGTGACCTCACAGGAATGACTGGCCCGAAACAGATGTGGGAGCTGGCTTGCCAGCGATGCGCCGCGCGGGCGGCGCTCGATCTTGAGAGCGCTGCAAAATTCCCGGCGAGCACCTGGTGGCCCTCACCCAAATCCCCTGACATGCACATGGCGGCCATTACCGAATGCTGACTCAACAAAACCAGCGGTGTAATCCCCAGGCGCCTGCCTTGGGGTCGCATGTGGGCCACTAGGTGCTTGGCGACAGGTTTGCAGCGCCTATGAAATCGAGCGCCGCCCGCGCGGCGCATCGCTGGCAAGCCAGCTCCCACATCTGTTTCGGGCCAGTCACTCCTGTGATTGCATCGCTGTCCGCCTTGTTGGCATGACGCGGTATCACAGTGCGCGCGGATGCCGCTGCGCCTGGCTTGTGTCATGCGACATAGCAAAGCATGCCGGTTTCCACAGGTACATCTGGTTGCCATGGAGGGCCGTTTCGTTTATTGCGATTTCGAATATTTCGAATATAAAGCAATCTCAGGCTGCCGCACTGTCACGGCACCTTCCCCCGATAGCGCCCTGGAGATGCCCATGACCACCACCGACCTCTCACGTAACGTGCTTCCCGATGACAACGAGATTGCCGTAGCCGTCGAATCAAGCCGCACGCTCGCCGCCTTTCTCTCGACCGCAGCGCACACCCAACGGATCGAGCTGCTCAATGACGCGAATCAGCGCCAGGTCGTGGAGGTTCCCACCTTTGCCCTGCGCCTGTTTGGCGAAATCCTCAGCGAACTGGCACTGGGCAACGCCGTCAAGGTCGTGCCGATCCACGCCGAGCTGACCACTCAGGAAGCAGCCGACCTGCTCAATGTTTCCCGCCCGCATCTGGTAAAGCTGCTGGACGAAGGGTTGATGCCACACACCAAGACAGGCCGTCACCGCCGGGTCAAATTCGCGGATTTAGTGGTCTACAAAAACAAACGTGATGCAATCAGCCGTGCCGCGATGGACGAGCTGGCGGCCCAGGCACAGGACTTAAGGATGGGCTACGAATGAAGCACTCCTCCTTCACAGCCCTTTAAGACGCCAACGTTCTTTATCCCGCCTTGCACCCTGCACGAAAAACCCGTTACTCACGCCCATGCCTCGATGGCGTCTCTACTTGAGGGGCCAGCGAGCCAGCCCTTCCTCTCCATAAGCCTGGATGTCCGGGTCGGCACTGCTCGCCATATGTTCAAGCACCGCACGGGATTCCGGGGTGCCGATCCGTGCCAGCGCATACGCGCACTTGCGCTGGAACTCCTGCAGGTTGCCCCAGCGCACCAAGCTGGCGAACGGAATGTTCACCGCCTGCGCAATGGCAGGGACGGCTGCCGCATCGCCGAGCAGACCGAGTTCGAACACGATATCTTCGTGTCGCTCATGGGTTTCCTCCAGCAATAACCGGGTGAGGGTCGACACAGAATCTGGAAGGGGTTCGAGATCCCCCAGGGATTTTGCCGTCGTGGGCTGCGATCCGTTCATTGCGCTTCCTTGTGGATGGACAAAGCTGCCCCGGATTCTATCGCCACTTGAGCGCTGCTACCGCCCAGCGCCGCTGTCATTTCCCGCGCCTGCTCACGCAAAGCCTGGCAAAACGGCTCGACAACCGCCGACGTCGGCCGATGTTCCGGCTGGATCAGCATCACCCGATACGGCACCGAGATACTCAACCGCCGAATCGCCAACCCACCCTGCCCCGCTTCCAGCCCACTCAAAGGGTTGATGATCGCCACCCCCAAACCCTGCCGAACCATCGCGCACACCGAGGCCGCGCTGGTGGTCTCGATCACCGTGCGGCGGTTCACCCCGGCAGCGCGAAAGTGCTGGTCGAGTTGCTGGCGGTAGGTGTCGAGGCTGGCCAGGTTGATGAAGTCGACCTCGTCGAAATCGCTCAGCTCGAGAACGGCTTTAGCCTGCAGCGGGTGCCCCTGAGGCAGCACGCAGACCATATCAGCGCTGAACAGCAGCTCGCCCACCGCGCCCCGGGGCACCTGCTCGACCTCAGTCAGGCCGAGGTCGTGCTGCTGGGCGACCAGCGATTCCTCCAACAGCGGCGACTCCTGGGCGGTGATGCTCACGCTCACGCCCCGGTGTTGCTGATGGAAGCGCTGGCAGGCCCTGGGCAGCAGGGTTTGCGAGAACAGCGGCAGGCAGGTAATGGCCAGCCGGCCTTGCTCGAAGTTGCGGATGGCCTGGGCAAAGCGGTCGATGCGTTCCAGGCCGACGAAGGCGCGCTCGACCTCGTCGATCAGCAGCAGGGCCTGGGCGGTGGGCGCCAGGCGCCCGCCTTCGCGGTCGAACAGATTCAGGCCGGTGACCTGCTCCATGCGCGCCAGTTCACGGCTGACGGTGGGCTGCGAAGTGAACAGCAGGCGGGCGGCGCCGGTGACGCTGCCGGCGGCCATGATGGCGCGGAACACTTCGATATGGCGGATGGAGAGTTTCATGGGGGTACACAGCCTGAGGTATGGACGCGGTGTCGTGAGAGCGGCTCGTGGGAGCGGTGTCGTGGGAGCGGTGTCGTGGGAGCGGGCTTGCCCCGCGATGCAAGCAACGCGGTGCATGGCACCGGCCATGCCGGTGATCGCGGGGCAAGCCCGCTCCCACGCACATGCACACGCACATGCACATGCACATGCATATCAAATATGAATAGACTGAATAAAAATAGCTATTTTTGTGAATCAATCAACTCATTCAAGATCGGTGCATCCATTACAAGGAACACCACCATGAGCACCCCTTCCACCCTCCTGGCCGACGCCGTCCGCCAACACGGCTCGCCCCTGTGGGCCTACGACGCGCAAACCATCGGCCAGCGCATCGACCAGCTGCTGCAGCACTTCGATACCGTCCGCTTCGCGCAAAAGGCCAACCCCAACCTGCACGTGCTGCGCCTGATCCGCGAACGCGGCCTGGTGCTCGATGCGGTCTCGCTGGGCGAAATGGAACGTGCCTTCGCCGCGGGCGCGCAGGTAACCGGCGAGCCGGCCGGCGTGGTACTGACCTGCGACGTGCTGGACCAACCGACCCTGGCACGGGTGGTCGAGACCGGTATCGAAGTGAACGCCGGTTCCATCGACATGCTCCGCCAACTGGGCGAACGCTCCCCCGGGCACCGGGTGTGGCTGCGCATCAACCCAGGGTTCGGCCACGGCCACAGCCGCAAGACCAACACCGGCGGTGAAAACAGCAAGCACGGTATCTGGCACGAGCAACTGCCCGAGGCGCTGGCCTGCGTGAAACAGCACGGCCTGCACCTGGTGGGCGTGCACATGCACATCGGCTCGGGGGTGGATTACCAGCACCTGGAGCAAGTGGCCGGGGCCATGGTCGGGCTGATCGGCCAACTGGGCATGGACATCGAAGCCTTCTCCATCGGCGGCGGGCTGTCCACGCCCTATCGCCAGGACGACCAGCCGGTGGACCTGCAGTGCTATGCCCGCACCTGGGCAGTGGCGCGGGCAGAGATCGAAGCGATGCTCGGCCACCCCGTGCGCATGGAGATCGAACCGGGGCGCTTCCTGGTGGCGGAGTCTGGCTACCTGGTGGCCGAGGTGCGCGCCGTCAAGCAGATGGGCAACAACCACTACATCCTGGTGGACGCCGGCTTCAACGACCTGATGCGCCCGGCGATGTATGGCGCCTATCACCGCATGAGCCTGTTCGATGCCGTGGGGCGCCCGGTAAACCGACCGCTGCAACCGACCGTGGTGGCCGGGCCGCTGTGCGAGTCTGGGGATGTGTTTACTCAGGACGATCAGGAGCTGACGCCCCAGGTACTGCCGCAAGCCAAGGTAGGTGACCTGCTGGTGATTCACGATGCCGGGGCCTACGGCGCGTCCATGTCGTCGAACTACAACAGCCGGCCGCTGTTGCCGGAGTTTCTGATCGAACAGGGTCAGCTGCGCATGATCCGCCGGCGGCAGACTGTGCAGGAGTTGCTGGCGTTGGAACTGAGTGTCTAACACTCAGTAATGCGATACGCGCTGATGTGAACATCGTGGGAGCGGGCTTGCCCCGCGATCACCGGCAAAGCCGGTGCCATCAAGCCCCGCGCATTCATCGCGGGGCAAGCCCGCTCCCACGTGTCCTCGCTACAGTTGCGCTGGTGCGACCAACCGATACCCCACCCCCGCCTCGGTAATGATGAACCGTGGCGCCGTGGGGTCATCCCCCAGCTTCTGGCGCAGATGCCCCACCACGATCCGCAGGTAATGGGTGTCATCGGTATGGGTCGGCCCCCAGATGTCCTTGAGCAACTGCTGCTGGGTAATCACCCGCCCCGGGTGCCCGGCCAACTGCGCCAGCAACGCGTACTCCTTGCGCGTCAGCGCCACCTCCAGCCCCTCCAGCGTCACCTTGCGAAAGGCAAAATCCACCACCAGCGGCCCAAAGCTGGCCGTCGAGGTTGCACTGCCCACCTGCGGCGCCTGGCGCAGCAACGCGCGCACCCGGGCGAGGAATTCCTGAATGCCGAACGGCTTGGTCACATAGTCGTTGGCACCGCCATCCAGCGCATCGACCTTCTGCACTTCACTGGCGCGCACCGACAGCACCATCACCGGCACCGTGCTCCATTCGCGCAACTCGCGCAGCACTTGCTGGCCGTCCATGTCCGGCAGGCCGAGGTCGAGCACCACCAGGTCTGGCTTGCTCAAGGCGGCCTGGGCCAGGCCTTCACTGCCGGTACCGGCTTCGATCACCTTGTAGCCCTGGGACGCCAGGCTGATGCGCAGGAACTTGCGGATCTGCGGTTCGTCGTCGATCACCAGCAGGGTGGCGGCTTGGCTCATGGGGCTTCACTTTCGCTATCGGGTTGGGTGGGCAGCGGCAAGCATAGTGTGATGCAGGTGCCGTGGCCATCGAGGCCCTCGCCCACCAGAATGCGCCCGCCGTGGGCGCCGATCATGCCCTGGCAGATCGCCAGGCCCAGCCCGGTGCCCTGCCCGCCGCGGTCGCCGCGGGCGGCGGTGTAGAACATGTCGAAGATCTTTTCGCGCTCGTCCTCGGGGATGCCGGGGCCCTGGTCGCTGACGGCGAAGCACAGTTGCTCGTTCTGCACCTTCACCTGCAAGTCGAGCCGCCCTTGTGGCGGCGAGAAGCGCGCGGCGTTTTCCAGCACGTTCACCAGCGCCTGCTCGATCAGCGCGGCATGCACGAACAGCAGCGGCAGCTCGCCGGGCACATCGGTGTGCACGCGCAGCGGCGCCAGCACCACGCGCAGGCGGTTGAGGGCGCTGCCGACGATATCGGCGGGGGCCACCCAGTCGCGGGCGAGCTTGAGGCTGCCGTGGCCGAGGCGGGTCATGTCCAGCAGGTTCTGGATGTAGCGGTCCAGGCGCTCGGCTTCGTCGCGGGTGCCTTCGAGCAACTCGCGGCGGTCGTCCGGGGGGATGGCGTCGCCCAGCGCCAGCAGGCTGTCGATGCTGCCGCGCATCGACGTGAGCGGGGTACGCAGGTCGTGGGACACCGAGGCGAGCAAGGCGCTGCGCAGTTGCTCGGTTTCGCCGTGCAGGCGCGCGGCCTCCAGTTGCTCGCCCAGGCGGGCGCGGGCCAGGGCCTGGGCCAAGGGCTGCGCCAGGGCCATCAACTGGCGGCGGCGCTGGGCAGCCATGGGCTCGCCATTGCGCGGGCGCACACCCAGCAGCGCCAGGGGTTGCTCCTCCACCGCCAGCGGCCACCACCACCAGCGGCCGTGGGGCAAGGTATCGCTACCGAAGCCTGCGGCCTGGCCGTGTTGCCAGGCCCATTCGGCGGCGGCGCGTTCGTTGTCGGTGAAGGCCGGGGCATCGCCGCTGGCGACTTGCAGCAGGCCGTCGGCGCTGCGTTCGAGCAGACACACCTGCACGTCCTGCCAGCCGTTCAGGTGCTGACCGGCGGCGCTGAACACAGCCTGGCGATCGGTGGCCACGGTCAACCGGCGCGACAGGTCGAGCAACTGGTTGGTCTGCGCCTGGGTTTCGCGCAGGGCCTGCAACTGGCGGCGCTGGCGGGCGGCGAGGTTGCCGGTGAGCGCCGCCATCAACAGGAAGAACACCAGGGTCAGGACGTCTTCTTCGCGCTGGATGCTGAACGAGAAGTTCGGCGGGATGAACAGGAAGTCATAGGCGAGGAACGACAGCACCGCGCAGGCCAACGCCGGGCCGAGGCTGCTGCGCACCGCCACCAGCAGCACGGCGGCGAGGAACACCAGCGAGATATTGGGCAGCGCCAGCACGCTGGACACCGCCCACGACAGGCCGGCGGCCAGCACCGTGGCCAGCAGCGCCAGCAGGTAGTGGCGCCACACCCACACGCGCTTGGCCGCCGCGCTGGCCGGTTGTGGCTGGGCGTCGCGGTCGAGCACGTTGATTTCCAGGCCATGGCTTTCGCGCAGCAGGCGCGCCGCCACGCCGGCACCGAAGAAGCGGCGGCGCAGCAGGTCGCGGGACTGGCCCACCAGCACCAGGCTGGCGCGGCGTTCGGCAGCGTGCTGGATCAGCGTGCGGGCCACCTCCCCTGCCCTGAGCAGCACCACTTCACCGCCCAGCCGTTCGGCCAGTTGCTGGGCGGCCTGCAGACGATGGCGGGCGGTTTCGTCGCGCAGGCGGCCATTGTCGACGTGGACCACGCTCCACGGCAAATGGCGGCGTTGCGCAACGCGGCTGGCATGGCGCACCAGGCGTTCGGCCTGGTCGTCGCCGTCGATGCCGACCAGCAGCCGGCCGCGCAGGGCCGGCGCTTCCTGGCCGCGCTGGCGGTAGCCGCTGGCCAGGTCCGCATCCACCTGGGCGGCGGCGGTCTGCATCGCCAGCTCGCGCAGGGCGGTGAGGTTGGTCTGGGAGAAATAGGCGTCGATGGCGGCGCGGGCCTGCTCGGGCACATAGACCTTGCCCTCGCGCAGACGCTCCAGCAGCTCGCGCGGCGGCAGGTCGATCAGCACCAGTTCGAAGGCTTCCTGCAGCACCCAGTCGGGCAGGGTTTCGCGCACCTGCACGCCAGTGATGTCGCGAACCTTGTCGTTGAGGCTTTCCAGGTGCTGGACGTTGACTGTGGTGTACACGTCGATGCCGGCGGCAAGCAGCTCCTGCACGTCCTGCCAGCGCTTGGCGTGGCGGCTGCCGGGGGCGTTGCTGTGGGCCAGCTCGTCGACCAGTACCAGCGGGGGCTTGGCCTTGAGCAGGCCGTCTAGGTCCATTTCTTCGAGCAGCACGCCACGGTATTCGCTGCGCAGCAACGGTTGCTGCAGCAGGCCGCCGAGCAGGGCCTCGGTTTCGGCGCGGCCATGGGTTTCGACCACCCCGGCCACCACCTGCACACCCTGGCGCTGCTGGGCGTGGGCGGCCTGGAGCATGGCGAAGGTCTTGCCGACCCCGGGCGCGGCGCCGAGGAATACCTTGAGCCTGCCCCGGCCTTCGCGGGGCAGGCCGGCCAACAGCGCGTCGGCGCGGGTGGGGTTGCTCATGTTCGATCCTTCACAAATTGCGAATGTGGGCCTGCTGCGCAGGCCTTCGCGGGTAAACCCGCTCCCACAGGGGAGGCGGCGCTATCCCTGTGGGAGCGGGTTTACCCGCGAAGGGCCGCAAAGCGGCCCCTTTGTCAGTGCTGGTTAACAGGTGCCAAACGCTCAAGCGCCTGGTTCAGCGCCAGCACATTGACCACCGGCGGCCCGACCAATGGGCGAAGGGTGGCGTCATTCACCAGCACTTGCAAGCGCTCCACCGGCACCTGCCGCGCCGCCGCCACACGCGCCAGCTGGTAGGCGATGGCTTGCGGCGGCAGGTGCGGGTCCAGGCCGCTGCCGGAGGTGGTCAGCAGCGCCAAGGGCACCGGCCCTTGCTGCGCCTGGTATTGCGCGGCGGCCTCGCCCTTGACCCGCTCGGCCAGTGCCGGGTTGCTCGGCGACAGGTTGCTCGCGCTGCTGGCCACGGTGGCATACGCCCCAGCCGAGGGCCGCGACTGGAACCAGCCATCGCCCTTGAACTCCTGGGCGATCAGCGCCGAGCCGCGCACTTCACCTTTGTCATCGCGCACCAGGCTGCCATTGGCCTGGTCGGGGAACGCCACCTGGGCAATCCCGGTCACCGCCAGCGGGTACAAGGCACCGGTGACCACGGTCATCAGCAGGATCAGGCTCAAGGCCGGGCGTACATAAGCAGTCATGTCAGTCTCTCCTTCAAACCAGGTGCAGGGCGTTGAGCAGCAGGTCGATCAGCTTGATCCCGGCGAACGGCACGAGGATCCCGCCCAGGCCATAGATCAGTAGGTTGCGCCGCAGCAGGTGAGCGGCGCTGGCGGCCTGCACCCGCACCCCGCGCAGGGCCAGGGGGATCAGCACGATGATGATCAGCGCGTTGAACACGATGGCCGAGAGGATCGCGCTCTGCGGGCTGGCCAGCTGCATCAGGTTGAGCACGCCCAGTTGCGGGTAGATGGCGGCGAACAGCGCCGGCAGGATGGCGAAGTACTTGGCCACGTCGTTGGCAATGGAAAAGGTGGTCAGCGCGCCACGGGTGACCAGCAGCTCCTTGCCCACCTGCACCACGTCCAGCAGCTTGGTCGGGTCGCTGTCGAGGTCGACCATGTTGGCGGCCTCGCGGGCGGCCTGGGTGCCGTCGTTCATGGCCATGCCCACATCAGCCTGGGCCAGGGCTGGCGCGTCGTTGGCGCCGTCGCCGCACATCGCCACCAGGCGGCCGTCGTTCTGCTCCTGGCGGATGCGCGCCAGCTTCTTCTCCGGGGTGGCTTCGGCGAGCACGTCATCCACGCCGGCCTCGGCGGCAATGGCCGCGGCGGTCAGCGGGTTGTCGCCGGTGACCATCACGGTACGGATACCCAGCTTGCGCAGCTCGGCGAAGCGCTCACGGATGCCGGGCTTGACCACGTCCTTGAGGTGGATCACGCCGAGCAGGCGCTTGTCGACGCACACCAGCAGCGGTGTGCCGCCGCTCTGGGCAATACGCTCCACTTCACGGGCCAGGGGCACCGGCATTTCCAGGCGTTGCATGCCGACGAAGGCCAGCACCGCATCGACGGCGCCCTTGCGGTAGCGGTGCTGCTGGAAGTCGATGCCCGACAGGCGCGTCTCGGCGCTGAAGGCGATGGCCTGGTACTGGCTGCTCGAGGGTTCATCGAAGTCATGCAACTGGCGCAGGTACTCGACGATGGACTTGCCTTCGGCGGTGTCGTCGGCCAGCGAGGCGAGCAAGGCGCCCTCCCCCAGTTCTTTGGCGGTCACGCCCGAGGCGGCATGCAGGGCACTGCAGCGACGGTTGCCGAAGGTGATGGTGCCGGTCTTGTCGAGCATCAGCGTGTGCACGTCGCCGGCCGCCTCTACAGCGCGGCCGGAGCGGGCGATCACGTTCAGGCGCACCAGGCGGTCCATGCCGGCGATGCCGATGGCCGACAGCAGGCCACCGATGGTGGTGGGGATCAGCGTCACCAGCAAGGCGGCGAGGAAGATCAGCGGCAGGCTGCCGCCGGCGAAGCGGGCGAACGGCTGCAGGGTCACCACCACGATCAGGAAGATCAGGGTGAGGCCGATCAGCAGGATGTCCAGGGCGATCTCGTTGGGGGTTTTCTGGCGCTTGGCGCCTTCGACCAGGGCGATCATGCGGTCCAGGGTCGATTCGCCGGGGTTGCTGGAGATGCGGATCAGCAGCCAGTCGGAGACCAGCCGGGTGTTGCCGGTGACGGCCGAGCGGTCGCCGCCGGACTCGCGGATCACCGGCGCGGACTCGCCGGTGATGGCGGCCTCGTTGACCGCGGCGATGCCTTCGAGCACCTCGCCATCACCGGGGATCATCTCGCCGGCCACCACGCGCACCACATCGTCCTTGCGCAGCTGGCTGGCGGCGACGGTCTCAAAGCTGCCGTCGCTCTTGCGCCGCTGCGCGGTCAGGCCCTGGCTGCCGGCCTTGAGGCTGTCGGCGCGGGCCTTGCCGCGGCCCTCGGCGAGGGCTTCGGCAAAGTTGGCGAACAGCACGGTGAACCACAGCCACACGCTGATCTGCACCGCCACGCCGGTGCTCACGCCGCTTTCGGGGGTGAAGCACAGCACCGTGGTGAGCAGCGCAGTGAGGGCCACCACCAGCATCACCGGCGAGCGTTTGAGCTGGCGCGGGTCGAGCTTGACGAAGGCCTGCAGCAGCGCCGGGCGCCACAGCGCGGCGAAGCGGGTCTGGTCCTTGGCGCTGCGTCGCGCCTTCACGTCAGGAATGGGCATGTTCATCAATGATTCCTCAGAAACCCAGGCTCAGGTGTTCGGCGATCGGCCCCAGGGCCAAGGTCGGCAGGAAGGTCAGGCCACCGACCAGCAGGATGGTCACCAGCAGCAGCGTGGTGAACAGCGGGCCGTGGGTGGGGAAGCTGTTCAGCCCCTGCGGTGCGCTCTTCTTCGCCGCCAGGCTGCCGGCCAGGGCCAGCACCGGCAGGATGTAGCCGAAGCGGCCGATCAGCATGGCCAGGGCGATCATCACGTTGTGGTAGGGGGTGTTGGCGCCGAAACCGGCGAAGGCCGAGCCGTTGTTGGCGGTGCCGGAGGTGTAGGCGTAAAGCAACTGGCTGAAGCCGTGGGCACCGGGGTTGCTCACCGCGCCGGCCGGGCCTGGCAGGCTGGCGGCGATGGCGCCGAGCACCAGCACGCCGACCGGCATCACCAGCAGGGTCGCCACCAGCAGTTGCACTTCACGGGCCTGCAGCTTCTTGCCCAGGTACTCCGGGGTGCGGCCGATCATCAGGCCGGCCAAAAACACCGCGATCAGCACGAACAGCAGCATGCCGTACAGGCCTGCGCCGACGCCGCCGAAGATCACCTCGCCGACCATCATGTTGACCATCGCCACCATGCCGGTCAGCGGGTTGAGGCTGTCGTGCATGGCGTTGACCGAGCCGTTGGAGGCGGCGGTGGTAGTGACCGTCCACAGCACCGAACCGGTGGTGCCGAAGCGGCTCTCCTTGCCTTCCAGCGGTGCGCTCTGTTGCACCTGGGCACTCTCCAAGGCCGGGTTGGGCTGGTGCTCGGACCACAGCGCGGTGCTACCGCCGATCAGGAACAGCGCCAGCATGCAGGCGATGATCGCGCGGCTTTGGCGCAAGTCCTTGACGTAGTGGCCGAAGGTGAACACCAGCGCCACCGGGATCAGGATGATCGAGGCCACCTCGAACAGGTTGCTCCAGGCCGTGGGGTTCTCGAACGGGTGCGCCGAGTTGACGCCGAAGAAGCCGCCGCCGTTGGTGCCCAGTTGCTTGATGGCGATCTGGCTGGCGGCCGGGCCGAGCGGGATGGTCTGGTCGACCCCCTGCAACGTGACGGCGTGGGCGTAGTCGGCAAAAGTCTGCGGCACGCCCTGCCACACCAGCAGCAGCGCCAGCACGATGCACAGCGGCAGCAGGCCGTAGAGGGTGGCGCGGGTCAGGTCGACCCAGAAGTTGCCCAGGGTGGTGGTCGAGCGCCGGGCGATACCACGGCACAGGGCGACCAGCACGGCCAGGCCGGTGGCGGCGCTGACGAAGTTCTGCACGGTCAGGCCGAGCATCTGGCTCAGGTAGCTGACCGAGGCCTCACCGCTGTAGGACTGCCAGTTGGTGTTGGTCATGAAGCTGACCGCTGTGTTGAACGCCAATGACCACTCCTGGCCCGGCAGGTGCTGCGGGTTGAGCGGCAGGCTGCCTTGCAGCAACAGGACGGCGAACAGCAGCCCGAAGCCGGCCAGGTTGAAGGCCAGCAGGGCCAGGGTGTACTGCTTCCAGTTGTGCTCTTGGCCGGCGTTGACCCCAGCCAGGCGATAGCAGCCCCGCTCCACCGGGCCGAGCACCGGCGTGAGCCAGGTGCGCTGGCCTTCCATCACCTTGAAGTAGAAACGCCCAAGCCAGGGTGCCGGTAACAGCACGATGGCGAAGAACGCCAGCAGTAGCAGGTAATCGTAACTGTGCATGGCCGCCCCTTAGCTGCGATCGGCGCGCAGCAGCGCCACCAGCAGGTAAACCGCCAACGCCACTGCCAACAGCAGTGACAGCCCATCGAGCATGTACATGAGCCCATCTCCCTTGATGCGGCATGAGGGCCGCTTTGGGGAAATTGTCCGAGGGAGGGGCGTAAAGGGGCGAGATGGGGGGTGGGGTCAGGGCATAAAGAAGGCGTAAAGATCAAAGCTCTACAGCTCTGACGGTTGGTGTAGGAGCGGCCTTGTGTCGCGAAAGGGCCGCACAGCGGCCCCTGGATATCAGCGTCAAGGCGAATATTGCCGGGGCTGCTTTGCAGCCCTTTCGCGACACCAGGCCGCTCCTACAACGACCGCGCTGCCGATTTAGCGTTGCGGCGGCTGCGCCCCGGAGTGCCGGCTCCAGTCCAGCAGCAGGCTGTAGCCCACCGCCAACAGGGTCGGCCCGATGAACAAGCCGATAAAGCCAAAGGCGAGCAAACCGCCAAACACCCCGAGCAGCACGATCACCAATGGCAGGTTGCCGCCGCGGCTGATCAGGTAGGGCTTGAGCACGTTGTCCACGCCACTGATGACGAAGGTGCCCCACACGCCGAGGAACACCGCCATGCCGTAATCGCCCTTCGACACCAGCCAGGCGGTGGCAGGGATCCAGGCCAGCGGCGGGCCCATGGGGATCAGACTGAGCATGAAGGTCACCAGGCCCAGCACCACCGCCCCCGGCACGCCAGCAATCAGGAAGCCGATCAGTGCCAGCAGAGCTTGCGCCGCAGCGGTGCCGATCACCCCGTTGACCACCCGTTGCACGGTACCGGCCACCAGTTCGACGTAGTACTCGGCGCGCTCGCCCACCAGCCGTTGCAGCAGACGGAGCACGAACGCCGCCAGGCGCGGCCCGTCGCGGTAGAAGAAGAACACGAACACCAGGCTCAGGGTCAGCTCCAGCACCCCGCTGCCGATCTGCGCGCTGCGCGCCAGCAACCAGTTGCCGACCTGGCCGAGGTAAGGTTTGGCCGAGGCCAGCAGCGCCGCACCTTGCTGGTCGAACGACTCCCACCAGCCGACCAGGCGCGCACCCACCAACGGAATACCCGCCACCCAGGCGGGCACATCGGGCAGGCCTTCGACCTGCACGTCGCGCACAAAGGCGGTGGCATCGCGGATATGGTCGGCCAGGTTGAAGCCCAGCCACACCAGCGGCAAGGCCACGATCAGGATCCAGGCGGTGGTCAGCAGGCTGGCGGCCAGGGTTTCCCGCCCGCCCAGCACACGCGTGAGCAAACGCATCAACGGCCAGCTGGCGAAGGCCAGGATGGCGCCCCACAGCAGTGCCGAGATGAACGGCGCCATGACCCAGAGTGCGGCGCCGAGCAGCGCCAGCAGCAGGATCTGCACCAGCAGGCGGTCGGTGTTGGGCATGGGGCGCTCACTCAACGGATCAGCTCCAGGTGCAGGCCATCGGTGGGCGCGTCGCCGACTTCGAGCCGGCCGCTGCGCACGCCGGCCTTGGTCAACTGCTCGCGCCAGGCCTCGGCGCCCTTGCCACTGAGGCTGGCACGCAGGGTACTGTCCAGGTTCAGGCTGCGCGCCAGCAGCGCCACCCAAGTGGCCTGAGGCTCGGCCAGGTCGGGGTAGTCGAGCTTGCCGGTGTCGCGCAGTTCGCGCAGGACGGTGGCGGCCGTGGGCAGGATTTCTCCCAACGGGCTGCCGGCGACGAACTCTTCCACATGCAGGTAGGCGCGGCGGTTGCCTCGGGTGACGCTGTACAGCGCGACCAGGGTGTCGGCTTCCTCGGCCGAGCGGCGCAACAGGATGAACGCCTGCTGCTCGTCACCGCCATTGAGGCGGGCGTTGGCGAACACGTCGTTGGCCCACAGGCTGGCTTCGCCGCAGTCGCGCCCCTGGCACCAGAACAACGGGTAACCGCCGTCTTTTTGCAGGGCTTCGCGGGCGCTGGTGAAAGCCTCGCGGGCGCTGCGCTCCAGCGGCAGTTCGTAGGTGACCGAGCTGACCTGGCCACGGCTTTCGACCTTGTCATCGACCCGCAGGCGGCCGCTGATCTTGCGCAGCGGCCCCATCGGGTAGACCCGCTCCTGCTCCACCGCGGGGCGTTGATCGACCACTTTGGCGTCAACCGGAACGGGCAGCTCACCGGCCCACAGCCAGGGGCTGGCGAAGGCGAGGCAGGCAGCAATGGCGCTGCGGGCGTAAACGGGTACGCTCATCGGCAGCCCTCGTGGCCGCGGGTTTGGAATACGTGAGTGTCTGGCATGTACATGGTTGTCTCCCTTTCAACCCGCCAAGCCTCGACACTTGCCCGGTGCAAGTCAAGGAATGCCAAAGAAGCGATTGAAACAGTCTGCAACAAGGGCCGCACCCTGCTCATCGTTCAAGTGCAGGTGATGGCCACCCGGCAGCGTGATCTGCTCGAAGGGTAGCTGCTCCAGCAGCTCCGTGTGGCGCGCCAGCATGCCGTCGGCCGCCACCACCAGGCAGGCCGGGCAGGCCACGCGCTTGACGAAGGCCATGGCCTGGGCCTGGTTCAGGCGGGTGGGTGAAGGCAACGTGAGGCGGCTGTCGCTGCGCCAGCTGTAACCGCCGGGTACCGGCATCAGGCCGCGCTGGGCCAGCAGTTCGGCCGCTTCACGGCTGACCGCGACCATGCCTTTCATGCGCGCCTCGACTCCCTCCTCCAGCGTTGCGTAGACCGTCTTGCGCTTGCCGTCCAGGCGCAGCTGGGCCTGCAGGGCCATCCCCAGGCGCTCGGCGGCATCCTGTTCGGTCACGGTGGGCGGGATCACCCCGTCGATCAGCGCCAGGTGGCTGACCCGCTCGGGCAAGGCGCCGGCCAGCTGTACCGAGATGATCGCCCCCAGCGAATGACCGAGCAGGCCGAAGCGCTGCCAGCCCAGTTGCTCGGCGACCCGCAGCACGTCGTGGGCGTAATCGGCCAAAGCGTAACCAGCCCCGACCGGGCGGTGCTGCGAATAGCCGTGCCCGGCCAGGTCGAGGGCGACGATACGCAGCCCTTCGAGCTGGGGCGCCAGGCGGGCGAAGCTGTTGGCGTTGTCCAGCCAGCCGTGCAGGGCGATCACCGGCAGGCCGTCGTCGGGGCCGAACAGGTGGGCGGCCAGTTCGATATGGCCCAGAGTCAGGCGAACTTCTTCAACCTGGGCGCTCATGCCTGGCCCCAGCGGTCGAACAGGCCTTTGATCAGGCTGGCGGTGTCGAGGGGGCGCTCCAGCGGGAACATGTGCCCGCCCGGCAGGCTGTGATATTCGCCCCGGGCCATGCCCCGCACGCCCAGCGCATGGTGCCGGCGGATCACCCGGCTCTGGGCGCCGCGCACCACGGCCAGCGGCACCTGCAACTGGCGCGGCGGCAGCGGGCTGGCATGCGGGATGCTGCGGTAGATGCTGATCTCGGTGGCCGGGTCGAAACGCAGGCGCAGCCCGTCTTGCGCGCGCTCCAGACCATGCTCCAGATAGGCCTCGAGGCAGTCCGGGTCGAAGTGGCGGAATAGGCTCTTGCCGGCGAAGTAACTGCGCGCGCTGTCGCGGTCGGTGAATGCCTCACGCCGGCCCAGGGTGCGCCCGGCCGGGGTGATGCGGTCGATGAAGCCCAGACGCTTGGCCACCTGGATCAGCCATTCATCCACCCGGGTCAGCACTGGCGAGTCGAGCATCACCACGCCACGGTAGAGTTCCGGGCGGCGCAGCGCCGCGTGCAGGTGCAGCACACCGCCCAGCGAATGGCCAACACCCCACACCGGGGCGTCCTGCTGTTCGAGGTGATGCAGCAGCTCGTCCACCAGGCTTTGCCAGTTGTCGTTCACCGGGAAGCGCGGGTCGTGGGCATGCTGGGCCAGGTGGCGCACCTGGTAATCCGGCGCCAGGGCGGCGAACAGCTTGCCGTAGGTGGCCGAGGGGAAGCCATTGGCGTGGGCGAAGAAGATCTGCTGCGACATGGCCGCCTGCTCTGCACGGGGAAGGATGGCCCATTGTCGGCAAGCCGGTGGGTGGCGGCAACGTCCGGAAAGGTCATCGCCAAGGGCGATCAGGTCATTCAGAATTCGCCGAAGCTGGCCATCGAGCGCCGCAGGCAGGCCTGCATGTAGGCCAACTGATACTCCAGCGCCTCACGGGCCAGGTGTTTGTCCTGCTGCTCCAGGCCAAGCCTGCGCAAGGCCAGGCAGCTGGTTTGCAACAGATGGGCCATGCGCATGCTGGCTTCCTGCAGGCGCCGCAGATCTTCTTCGCCGTCGAACAGCGTGGCGGGGGCCAGGCCTTGCCCGGCACGGACCTTGTTCATCAACTGGTAGAGCTTGGCGTCGGCCGACTCTCGCAACATGCTGTACTCGGCAAATTCCAGCACGTCATCCTTCTGCACTTTTTCCAGCGTTGGTTGCAGGTCAACCGAACCTACCAACGCCAGCCTTCGGCTATTCATTCGACGCTCCCTTGGCCTGCCGCACATTCACTTGCTGTTGCCGACGCTAGCAAGTGCCTCGGCGGCGCGACAACTGGCAAAAATACCAGTTGCCGCCTTCACGCCGGATGATGAAGGGCCCGCAGGGTCATCAGCCCGGCCAGGGGCCAGTCGCCGTCCAGCATGGCCAGGCTGGCGGTGCTCAAGGGCGCCGGTTGCTGGGCATGGCCATGCTCCAGCATGCCCACCAGCGACCCCACCAGTGGCTGGTGGCTGACCAGCAGCACATGCTCCAGCCCCAGGCGCTCGAGCTCGCCGATCACCTGCTGCACGCTACTCTCCGGCGTCAGCCAGGGCACGGTGCGCACGGGCTCAGCGAAGCCCAGGGCATCATGCACCAGCGCTGCGGTTTGCTGGGCGCGCACGTAAGGGCTGGCGATGATCGCCTGCAGCGGCTGGCCCAGCAGGTGCGCGGCGCTGCGCAGCACCTGCTCGCGGCCGTGGGCGGTGAGGGGCCGTTCTGCGTCGGTGTTGGCGCGCGGCTGGGCCTCGCCGTGGCGCAGCACCCACAGCTTCACAGCTTGGGCTCCTCGTCACGCACCGGGTGCGGGGCCGGGGCCACGGCGTGGGCGGCCTCGCCTTCAGGGGCGCGGGGCGTGGGCCAGTCGGCGAACGGCCAGGGCTTCTGGTCGCTGTGGAAGCTGCCGAAGCGGCCGATCTGTGCCAGGTACTGGCTGAGGCTGTCGCCAAAGTTCATCAGGCTGGCGCTGGGCGCGCCGTAGATCAGCCGGTAGATCAGCTGCACCAGGACCAGGCCGCCCAGCAACAGCTCGGCGAGCTGCCAGACCACCAGGAACACCAGCATCCACAGTACCCGCAGGATGATCGACTCGCGCGCGGCGCTTTGCGGGGTATCGTTCATGTGTCGCTCCTTCGTTCAGTCAGTTGAAACCGCTGGTGGAAATGAAATCGATGTCGGTCTTGGGCTCGGCGCGCATCAGGTGCTCGATCACCTGGTTGAGGGTGCGGCCTTCGAACAGGATCGCATGCAGGCCGGCTACCAGGGGCATGTACACCTGCACCTCCTGGGCCTTGGCCTTGAGCACCTTGATGGTGTTGACCCCTTCGGCCACCTCGCCCAGGCGGCTGACGGCCTGCTCCAGGGTCAGGCCCTGGCCCAGGGCATGGCCGACCTGATAGTTGCGGCTCTTGGGCGAGGAGCAGGTGACGATCAGGTCGCCGACCCCGGCCAGGCCAAGGAAGGTCATGGGGTTGGCACCCTGGCTCACGGCGAAACGGGTCATCTCGGCCAGGGCGCGGGTGATCAGCATGCTCTTGGTGTTTTCGCCCATGCCCAGTGCCACCGCCATGCCGGCAATGATCGCGTAGACGTTCTTCAGGGCGCCGCCCAGCTCGACGCCGAAGCGATCACTGCTGGCATAGACGCGGAAGGTGCGGCCGTGCAGCACGGCCTGCACCTGCTGGCACAGCGCTTCATCTTCACTGGCGACCACGGTGGCGGTCAGCGCATGCTCGGCGATCTCGCGGGCTAGGTTCGGCCCCGACAGCACGCCGATGCGCGCCTGGGGGGCGATCTCTTCGAGGATCTGGCTCATCAGCTTGAAGCTCTGCGCTTCGATGCCCTTGGTCAGGCTGACCAGGCCTTTGCCACGCAGCAGCTCTGCGTGGGGCGCCAGCACGCTGCGCAGGGCGCTCGACGGCAGCGCAACGAAGATCAGGTCGCTGGCCTGCAAGGTGGCGAGCAGGTCGTTGACCGGCTCAACGCCGTCATGCAGACGAATGCCCTTGAGGTAACGCGGATTCTCGCGGTTGACGCGCATCGCCTCGGCCTGCGCCGGGTCGCGCATCCATTGGCGCACCGGGTGGCCGTTTTCCGCCAGCAGGTTTGCCACGGCGGTGCCGAAGCTGCCACCGCCAAGAACTGCAACAGGTTGCTGTTCAGTCATATCCAATCCGTTAACCCATAAAATAAGTGGCGACTGGCGCATTATAAAGGCAAGCCGCAAGCGTCAAGCTACAAGCGACAAGAAAACCGCGATGGTCGCCTGCTTTTGCTTTTGCTTGCAGCTTGAGGCTTGCAGCTTGCAGCTTGAGAAAGGTCGGTTAACATGCCTGATTCATTTCTGAAACAAGGCCGTACCGTGTTCCCTGGCACGCCCCCTTACCCACGCCTGCTGATACTGACCGCCCTGCTCGGCGGCCCGGCCATGGCCGATGATCTGTTCACCGACACCCAGGAGCTGCCTCAGGTTCTGACCGCCACACGCCTGAAACAATCCCCGGCCGCAGTGCCGGGCAGCATGACCGTGCTCGACAGCGAGCTGATCCACGCCAGCGGCGCCCGGGACATCCCCGAGCTGCTGCGCCTGGTGCCGGGCATGATGATCGGCTATGGCGCCGGCAACCAGCCGACGGTCAACTACCACGGCAGCAACGTCAACGATGCCCGACGCATGCAGGTGCTGATCGACGGCCGTTCGGTGTACCGCGCAGGCCTGGCCACGGTGGACTGGAGCGACATCCCGGTGGCCATCGAGGATATCGAGCGGATCGAAGTGTTCCGCGGCCCCAACACCGTCAGCTACGGCGCCAACGCGCTGATGGCGGTGGTCAACATCCTCACCCGCAACCCCGCCGACAGCCACGGCACGCGAATGAAGCTGACCCGTGGCCAGGACGGCATCAACGACTATTACGCCAGCCAAGGCATCGGCTGGGACGGCGGCGACCTGCGCCTGTCGCTGTCGGGCCAGCAGGACGACGGTTTCGACAAGGACCAGTTCGGCCGCGACTACCGCGACAGCCGCCGGCTCAACCGCATCAATATCAATGCCAGCCACAGCCTGGCGCCGGACCAGACCCTGGAATGGCAACTGGCGGCCAAGGAGGGCAGCAACCAGCGGCCCTATACCTACCAGCCAGTTTTCGGCAGATACGCCGCGGGCACGGATGCCGACGTCAACGCCAAGGACTACGCAGGCTCGGTGCGCTGGAGCATCGACCTCAACCCCAATCACAGCCTGTATGTGCAGGGTTCGGCGCAGCACTTCGACCGTCAGCAGGTCTGGCGCGCATGCGACGCCTCCATTGCCTTCAGCCCGGAGCTGACCCGGCTGTGGCAACTCAATCCGAACTTTGCCGAAGGGGTTGCACGCAATCTCTTCACCGGCAACCTGCCGACCACCAGCGACCCGCTGCTCACCTCGCTCACACAGCAAGTGCAGGATCAATGGAATGCCGGCGGGCGCAACACGGTGTGCGGCGATGTCGACCAGAGCACCCGTGAAACGCGCTACGACCTGGAGATCCAGGACACCTTGAGCCTGAACGAGAGCCTGCGCCTGGTCACGGGCATGAACTACCGCTACGACCGCGCAGACTCGCAGACCTACTTCAACGGCAGCCTCGACGACCAGACCTGGCGCCTGTTCGGCCAACTGGAGTGGCGCGCCGACGAACACTGGGTCGTCCAGGGCGGGGCGATGTACGAGAATGCCCAGCTGTCCGGCAACTCGTTGACCCCGCGCGTGGCGGTGAACTACCTGATCACCCCGCGCCACGGCTTGCGCGCGGTGTACTCCGAAGCGGTTCGCTCGCCCGACATGTTCGAGAACAACGTCAACTGGAGCTACACGGTCAAGGGGCTGTCCCCCAACCGGTACGGCTTGCAGGACGGCCAGTACTTCGTCAAGACCCGCGGCCCGGGCAACCTCGACCAGGAGCGCATGCGCTCGCGGGAGCTGGGCTACAACGGCTACTTCAGCGACATCGACCTGAGCATGGACGTGAAGCTGTTCTACGACGAGATCACCGGGATGATCAGCGAGCCCCTGAAAAACAACCAGTACATCGCCAGCAACGCCAACAAGGCGCGCTTCACCGGCAGCGAGGCGCAGTTCGACTGGCGCGCCACCCAGCGCGACCGCCTGCGCATCACCTACGCCTATGTCGACGCCTGGGCCAGCAACCCCGCCGACCGGCGCCTGAGCGCCCGCAACAGCGGCTCGGCCGGCTGGCTGCGCGAGTGGGGCCTGGGCTGGTCCAGCGCCCTCTTCTATTACGGTGACGATGCGCTCAACCAGTACCGCTACGAACGCGTCGACCTGCGCGTGGCCAAACGCTTCAAAGTGCAGGGCAGCGACCTGGAGCTGGCGGCCCTGTGGCAGCAGCGCCTGGATGACGAACCGACCACTGCCGTCCAGAACCGCTACGACAGCCGCCACCGCCTGAGCGTGAGCGCGGAGCTGGCGTTCTGATGGTCGTGCTGCTGCGCTTGCTGCTGCTGTGCATCCTGCCACTGGGTTCGCTGTCGGCCAGCGAAATCCTGTTGGTGGGTGCCGACGACCAGCCGGGCATCCGCAGCTTCGTCGCCGCCCTGGCGCAGCGCCGCCCGCACGACCATGTGCATTTCCAGACCGTAAGCGAACTGCCACGCCCGGAGCAGCTGAAAAGCGATACGCGCCTGGTGCTGCTGGACGGCCCGGCGCTGGAGTGGCGCCTGGGCGAAACTGCCGGCCCGCCGGCGCTGGCCCTGAGGGTCAGCCGGGTGCAGGCCGAGCAACGCCTGGGAAAGTCGCGGCCGGCGTTCCTCAGCCTGCTGTGGAGTGACCCGCCGCTGGCCCGGCAATTGCGCCTGGCCCGCTACCTGTTGCCGCAGGCGCGGCGCATCGGCGTGCTGTACGGTGAGCACAGCCGTTTCTTGCTCGATGAACTGCGCCAGGCCGCCCAGCCCATGGGGCTGGAGATTGTCGCAGAGGGCTGGCCCGATTTGCGCGACAGCCGCCCGCTGCAGAACCTGCTGGCCAACAGCGATGTGCTGCTGGGGCTCGACGACCCCGAGCTGTACAACTCCAAATCGGCCAAGAACGTGCTGCTCAGCAGTTACGGCCGGCAGATGGCGCTGATCGGGCCGAACGTCGGTTTCGTTCGTGCCGGCGCCCTGGCCAGCACCTACAGCGACCAGGACGACTGGCTGGCAGTGCTCGACCAACTGCTCGAGCAACCCCCGGCACGCTGGCCACGCAGCCTTTACCCCAAGCATTTCGCCGTCAGTGGCAACCAGCAGGTGGCACGTGCCCTGGGCCTGGAAGCCATCGACCAGGACGCCGCCGCGCTGGCGTTGGCCGCAGGAGAACCCACCCCATGAGCAAACGCCTGAGCTGGGACATCCACACCCGCACGCAGATGATCAGCCTCGGCCCTGCCCTGCTGCTGACCTTGCTGCTGATCAGCTTCTTCACCTTCGTGCGTATCCAGGACTTGCGCCAGGAGCTCAACCACACTGGTCAATTGATCGCCAACCAGCTGGCGCCCGCCTCCGAGTACGGCGTGATCTCCGGCAACAATGAAGTGCTCGAAAGCCTGATGCGCGCGACCCTGAGCATCCCTCACGTACGTTTCCTCGAGGTGCAGGACAGCCGCAACCACATCCTGGTGTACGTCGAACAACCGGACGAAAGCCTCAGCCGGGCGCAACGGGTGGAAGTGTTCCAGGCGCCGATCCGCCTGCAGCAGATCCGCCTGGACAATGACTTCCTGCAGGGCAAGCCGCAGTTGCCGAGCATCGGCGACGACTACCTGGGGCGAGTGATCGTGGGCATGTCCGACGACGCCTTCAGCCAGCGCCAGCAGGAGATCGTGATCAAGGCCGGCATCCTCGCCCTGTTCGCGCTGCTGTTCACCTTCCTGCTGGCCCGGCGCCTGGCCATGAGCCTGTCCAAGCCGATCAGCGACATGGGCCATGCGGTCAAGGCCATCCAGCAAGGTGATTTCGATGCCCCGTTGCCGGTGGTCGATGACAGCGAACTGGGCCACCTGGCGCGGCACATCAACAACCTGGCCAGCGCCCTGGACCAGGCCGCCCATGAACAACAGCAGGCCATGAGCCAGCTGATCCAGGCCCGCGAAGAGGCCGAGCAGGCCAACCGTGCCAAGTCGGACTTCCTGGCCATGATGAGCCATGAGCTGCGCACCCCCATGAACGGTGTCCTGGGCATGCTGCAACTGCTGGAGACCACCCGGTTGACCAGCGAGCAGGCCGAATACGCCGCAGTGGCAAGCGAGTCCACCGGGCACCTGCTCAAGGTGATCAACGACATCCTCGATTTCTCGCGGATCGAACGCACCACGCTGCAACTGGAGCACATCGACTTCAACCTTGGCGAGCTGGTCGCCAGCAGTGTCCAGTCGTTCCAGCACAGCGCCCAGCAGCGCGGTCTGGCGCTGCACCTGCAGTTGCCGCCCGGCATGGAGCTGCTGCAGGTGGTCGGCGACCCGACCCGGATTCGGCAGGTCCTGCTCAATTTGATCGGCAATGCGCTGAAGTTCACCGAACGTGGCGAAGTGG
Source organism: Pseudomonas sp. TWI923 (assembly GCF_039673365.1). NCBI lineage: Bacteria > Pseudomonadati > Pseudomonadota > Gammaproteobacteria > Pseudomonadales > Pseudomonadaceae > Pseudomonas > Pseudomonas sp. TWI923. Next base: position 31,598 of record NZ_JBDJLM010000055.1, read on the forward strand.
CGGTAGAGGCGAGCTGGCAGGTGCTCGATCAGCAGATGATCTGGCTGAACTGCACCGTGCGCGACACAGGGATAGGTATCGACAGCAACCGCCTGGAAATGATGTTCGTCGCCTTCCAGCAGGCCGACAGCTCGATTTCCCGGCGCTACGGCGGTACCGGGCTGGGCCTGTCGATCGCCCGCACCCTGGCCGAACGCATGGGCGGCCATCTGCGTGGCGAAAGCCGCGAAGGGGCGGGCTCGACCTTCACCCTGGAGATGCCGCTCGCCCTGGCCAACGCCCCAGCGGCCCCGCCTGCGGGCACGGCGGCGGCCGGTGCGCTGGGTGGCAATGGCGAGCGGATCCTGCTGGTGGAGGACAATCCGGTCAACCAGAGCGTCATCGAAGCCATGCTGCGCAGCCTCGGCTTCGAGGTCAGCCTGGCGATGGATGGCGCCCAGGCGGTCGACCTGGTGCAGCAGCAACGCTTCGCCGCCGTGCTGATGGACTGCCGCCTGCCGCAGGTGGACGGTTTCGAGGCCACCCGGCGCATCCGCCAGCTGGCGCAGGGCGACGGGCTGCCGATCATCGCCCTCACCGCCAGTGTGCTGGAGGGGGACCGCGAGCGTTGCCTGGCCGCCGGCATGAACGATTACCTGAGCAAGCCGTTCAAACGCACCGAGCTACAACGCATCCTGCACCGCTGGTTACCCGCTCGGACAGCTGCGACTGGCGATAAATGCTAAAGTGCGGCAGTCTTAAAGACTGGACAGGACCTTCGCAGGCCCGGAAAATAACATTTCAGTGCACACCTGTACTTCTTTTGCCAGGTGCGCTGTGACTTTCACCACAACGCAATAGTCTACCTGTAGGCTGCCGCCTCGAATGCACAACGCTTCGGGCCGGCCGGGAAGATTCATCCCCTGCCACAGGGGGTTATTGAGGAGCTCGCATGACCAAACAAAACGCCTTTACCCGGGAAGACCTGCTGCGCTGCAGTCGCGGTGAGCTGTTCGGCCCCGGTAATGCGCAACTGCCCGCCCCGAACATGCTGATGGTCGATCGCATCGTCCATATCAGCGAGGAAGGCGGCAAGTTCGGCAAAGGTGAATTGGTCGCCGAGCTGGATATCAACCCGGACCTGTGGTTCTTCGCCTGCCATTTCGAAGGCGACCCGGTGATGCCAGGCTGCCTGGGCCTCGATGCCATGTGGCAGCTGGTCGGCTTCTTCCTCGGCTGGCAGGGCCTGCCGGGCCGCGGCCGTGCGCTGGGTTCGGGCGAAGTGAAATTCTTTGGCCAGGTACTACCCTCCGCCAAGAAAGTCACCTACAACATTCACATCAAGCGCGTCCTGAAGGGCAAGCTGAACATGGCCATCGCCGATGGCTCGGTCAGCGTCGACGGTCGCGAGATCTACACCGCCGAAGGCCTGCGAGTCGGCGTGTTCACCTCCACTGACAATTTCTAAGGGTTATTCGCATGCGCCGCGTCGTTATCACTGGTCTGGGCATCGTTTCGTGCCTGGGCAATGACAAAGCTACCGTCACCGAAAACCTGCGCAACAGCCGTCCGGGCATTCGTTACAACCCGGAATACAAGGAAATGGGGCTGCGTAGCCAGGTTTCCGGCTCCATCGACCTGAACCTCGAAGAGCTGATCGACCGCAAGGTGTATCGCTTCGTTGGCCACGCCGCTGCCTACGCGTACCTGGCGATGCAGGATGCGATCAAGGACGCGGGCCTGACCGAAGAGCAAGTGTCGAACCCGCGCACCGGCCTGGTTGCCGGTTCCGGCGGCGCTTCCACGCTGAACCAGATGGAAGCCCTGGACACCCTGCGCGAGAAAGGCGTCAAGCGCGTTGGCCCATACCGTGTCACCCGCACCATGGGCAGCACCGTGTCGGCGTGCCTGGCCACCCCGTTCAAGATCAAGGGCATCAACTACTCGATCTCGTCGGCCTGCGCCACCTCGGCACACTGCATCGGCACCGCCCTGGAGCAGATCCAGTGGGGCAAGCAGGACATCGTCTTCGCCGGTGGCGGTGAAGAAGAGCACTGGAGCCAGTCGTTCCTGTTCGATGCCATGGGCGCCCTGTCGACCAAGCGCAACGAAACCCCAGAGCTGGCCTCGCGCGCCTACGACGCCGACCGTGATGGCTTCGTCATCGCTGGCGGTGGCGGCATGGTGGTGGTCGAGGAGCTGGAACACGCCCTGGCCCGTGGCGCCAAGATCTACGCCGAAATCGTCGGCTACGGCGCGACCTCCGACGGCTACGACATGGTCGCCCCGAGCGGCGAAGGCGCAATCCGCTGCATGCAGCAGGCGCTGTCCACCGTCGACACCCCGATCGACTACCTGAACACCCACGGCACCTCCACCCCGGTCGGCGACGTCGCCGAGATGAAGGGCGTGCGTGAAGTGTTCAAGGACAAGGCTCCGAAGATCAGCTCGACCAAGAGCCTGTCCGGCCACTCGCTGGGCGCCGCTGGCGTGCACGAGGCGATCTACTGCCTGCTGATGATGGAGAACGACTTCATCGCCGGCTCCGCCAACATCGACGAGCTGGATCCGGAAGTTGCCGACCTGCCGATCGTGCGCAAGACCGAAGACGCCAAGCTCACCACCGTGATGAGCAACAGCTTCGGCTTCGGCGGCACCAACGCCACCCTGGTGCTCAAGCGCTGGGAAGGCAAGTGATCGCTTGATCTGCTGAACGAGAACGCCCGGGCCTTAGGTCCGGGCGTTTTTGTTTGTGCTCCGCCCCAACTTCGCCCCCCCGGTAGGAGCGGCCTTGTGTCGCGAAAGGGGCGCGAAGCGGCCCCAGGATC
>NZ_JBDJLM010000056.1:0-34339 GCF_039673365.1 Pseudomonas sp. TWI923
TGCGCAGCAAGTCGTAGGCCGCGCGGGCCCGGAAGGCACCGGAGCGAGGGGACCCCGGAGCGCAGCGCAGGGGCCGTATGATGGGAGCGGGCGGCTTTGGTTACTTTGGCCGCGGCCGGCGAGGTAAGACCAAAGTAACCCGCCGTAAGGGCGAAAAGGTGACTAAAAGTCGCCATCACCGCCGAATGCGCATACATCCATCAAAACAAACACACTAAGCCCCAAACCTCACCCTAAAAAATCTATACAAAATCAAGATTTCGCTACGAATACCTGTACAAGAAAATATACTTGTACAGTATCCGTACACGCCCGGGTGTTCGCTAAATGGCCCCCAGCCCCACAAGGCAAACGCTGATTACCCTGGCCATCCTCATGGCCATGGCCCTGTCCCAGCCCACCTGTGCAGACTGGCGCACCACCCTGCCACAGGCCCACCTGACCGGCAGCGGCGACTTCAGCTGGTTCGGCCTGCGCCTGTACAGCGCCCGCCTGTTCAGTGCCGGTTCGCCGCAAAGCTGGGATGAACCCTTCGCCCTCGAACTGCGCTACCACCGGGCACTGTCCCGCGACACCCTGGTCGACGCCAGCCTCACCGAAATGCGCCGTCTGGCCGCGCAGCCGCCCAGCCCGCAAACCCTCGAGCGCTGGGCAAACAACATGCGCGCCGCGTTCGTCGACGTGCGCCCGGGCATGCGCATCACCGGGCTGTACCTGCCCGGGCAGGGCTGCCGCTTCTATGTCGATGGCCAACTGCGCGCCGAGGTCGCCGACCCGGCCTTCGCCCAGGCGTTCTTCGCCATCTGGCTGGACCCGAGAGCCCGAGACCCACAGTTGCGCCAACGCCTGCTCGGGCTGGCCAAAGAAGATCGCGGAGGCTGACCATGCGTAACCTCGTACTTGTGCTCGCCTGCCTGCTGCTCGGCAGTTGCGGCAATGTCGGCGTCGAACACTATCGCGGGCAGCAACCGGGCCTGGACCTGGTGGCGTTCTTTGCCACCCCGGTAGAAGCCTGGGGCATGTTCCAGAAACGCAACGGCGAAGTGGTCAAGCGCTTCCACGTGCACATCGACAGCCGCCGTGAAGGCGAGCGGTTGATCCTCGACGAGCACTTTGTCTACAGCGACGGCACCCGCCAGCAGCGCACCTGGACGCTCACTCCGGACGGCCCCGGGCGCTGGCGCGGGCGGGCAGGGGACGTGATCGGCGAGGCCCGTGGCGAGGTAGCGGGCAATGCGCTGCGCTGGCAATACCGTCTGGATCTGCCGGTGGATGGCAGCCACTGGCAGGTGGACCTGGACGACTGGATGTACCTGATGGATGAAGACACCCTGATCAACCGCTCGAGCATGCGCAAGTTCGGCGTGGAGATCGGGCAGATCACCTTGTTCTTCCGGCGTTTGCCCCAGGCCGGCGGATGAACAAAAGCCTGTTGCCGAGCAAAGTCTGCGCGGCCTGTGGCCGGCCGTTCAGCTGGCGCAAGCGTTGGGCGCGTTGTTGGCAGCAGGTGCGCTACTGCTCCGAGCGCTGCCGTCGCTCAGCGCCACGCGGCCAGGCGCAAGGCCAGCGGCAAGGCCAGCGCCCATAACGGCGCCAGCAGCAGGGCCGTGGCGAGTGAGCCCAGCGGCAGGCCCACGCCCGCAAGCTGCGCACCGGCAAGATAGGCCAGCGGACCGCCCAGCAAACCCAGCAGCACCCCACGCCAGGCCGGTCGCGCGGCCCAGGCCAGGCTGTGGCGCAAGCCGCTGGCCAGCACCAGCCACAGCAAGACCAGCCAGCCGGGTAGCGGCCATTGCGCAAAACTGAAGAGCCCCAGTGCGCCCAGCAGGCTGTCGAGCAGGCAACCGGCAAGCGTCACGCGCACCAGCGCCCATGCTTCGCCCGCGCGGTCGTGGCAATAATGCAGGTGCAGCGCCAGCCCGGCAGGCACCAGCAGCAACAGCCAGGGCCGCGTTGCGCCGAGCACGCAGGCCCACCAGCCAGCCTGCAGCCACAGCGCATTGGCCAGCAGCCAGGCGCGGGGCATGCTCAGGCGCCCGGCAGCGGTGCCCGGCGTGCCTGGGGTGTGGCCCAGAGCAATTGCGCCACACCGATGACCCGCTCCTCGAAGCCGCCCTGGCAGTAGCACAAGTAGAACTCCCACAGCCGCTGGAAGGTGTCGTCGTAACCCATTTCGCTGAGCGCCCCGCGCGCCAGGCGCAGGTTGTCGCGCCAGTGGCGCAGGGTGCGTGCATAGTCCTGGCCGAAGTCCTCCATGTGCAGCAGGTTCAACGCGGTCTGCCGGCTGGCGGTGTCGAGCAGCACGCTGAGCGAGGGCAAGGCGCCGCCGGGGAAGATGTAGCGCTGGATGAAGTCCACCGAGCGGCGCGCCTGGGCGTAGCGCTGGTCGCGGATGGTGATGGCCTGCAGCAGCATCAGGCCGTCGTCCTTGAGCAACGCCGCGCACTGGCGAAAATAGGTTGGCAGGTAGCGATGGCCCACGGCCTCGATCATCTCGATCGACACCAGCTTGTCGAAGCGCCCGCGCAGGTCGCGGTAGTCCTCGCACAACACGCTGATGCGCCGCTCCAGGCCCAGCGCCTTGACCCGCTGCAGGGTATGGCTGTATTGCGCCTGGGACAGTGTGGTGGTGGTGACCCGGCAACCATGGTGGGTGGCGGCGTGGATGGCCAGGCTGCCCCAGCCGCTGCCGATCTCCAGCAAGTGGTCGTGGGGCTTGAGCTCGAGCTTCTGGCAGATACGTTCGAGCTTGTTCAACTGCGCCTGTTCCAGGCTTTGCTCGGCGCTGTCGAACTGCGCCGCGGAATACATCATGGTCGGGTCGAGCAAGCGTTCGAACAGGGCATTGCCCAAGTCGTAATGGGCCAGGATATTGCGCCGCGCGCCGCGCCGGCTGTTGCGGTTCAGGCTGTGCAACAGGCGCAGGGTCGGGCGGCCGAAGCGCGCCAGGCCGCGTTCCATGGCATCGAGCACGTCGAGGTTGGCGACGAACAGACGGGTCACTGCCGCAAGGTCAGGGCTGCGCCAGTAACCGTGGATATAGGCCTCGCCGGCGCCAATCGAGCCATTGCCGGCAACCATGCCCCAGGCGGCCTCGTCCAGGATCTCGACTTCGGCGTATAGCGCGCTGTCGGTTTCGCCGAAGGTCCATTGCTGGTCGTTGCCGATCAGCCGCAGCTGGCCGCGGCTGATCCGGCGTAGCTGGGCCAGCACGGCGTTCCTGACCAGGCCACCGAGCAGCGGTGTCAGGCCCGCCGATTTGCTAACGCTCAACGTGGGTTCGGGCATGTTTGGGCTCCTCACAGGTGGTCTGGCCAAGGCGCAGGTTGCCCTGGCTTGCGCGGTGATCGTGGATGGGCGTGCGCTTGAACAGCAGGCGCAGGGCTTGCCAGTAGATGGCCGACAGCGTGCGCAGGCTCATCCACGGGAAGGCCAGCAGGTGCTGGTGCAAGCTGCTGCGGTTCAGCACCCGGCGCTCAAGGGCCAGGTCGGCGGCGAACACTGCCTGCCCTTCGCGGTGGTTTTCCATGTGGATGCGCAGCCGCTGGGCATCGAGGAAAAAACGCAGGCGGTACTCCATGTCCAGCGGCATGAACGGCGACACATGGAAGGCCTTGGCCACGCAGAACTGCCGGGGCTGGCCTGGCTGCACCGGCAGCACGTAGTGGAAGCGTTCGTGCCAAGGGGTGTTGCGCACTTCCAGCAGGATCGCCGCGAGCTGGCCCTCGCGGTCATGGCAGAAGTAGAAACTCACCGGGTTGAACGACAGCCCCCAGCAGCGTGGCTGGGTGAGCAGGTGCACGGCGCCCTCGGGGACCTGCCCGGTAGCCTGGCCGACCAGTTGGCGGGCGGCCTGGGCCAGCGGCATGCCGCTGCGGGTAAGGGCCGGCAGGTAGTCGCTTTCACGCCAGCAAAGCGGGGCCAGGCGCGAGTGCCCGAGCCAGCGCGACAGGCCGAGCAGCCAGGGCTGTTCGGTCAGGTCGAGGTAGAGCATGCCGATGCGGTAGCGAAAGGCATGCGGGCGCGGGGTCAGGCGCCGGTGGCTGACCCAGCCGCGGCACAGGCTGCTGTTCACAGGCGCTCTCCAAAGTGTTCGGCCACTTGCAGCGCGCTGACCACGCCGTCCTCGTGAAAGCCGTTGGCCCAGTAGGCACCGCAGTAATAACTGTGCTGGCGCCCCTGCAACTCGCCTTGTCGGGCTTGGGCGGCCAGCGCCGCCAGGCTGTATTGCGGGTGGGCGTACTGGAAGCGGGCGAGGATCTGCGCCGGGTCCACCAGGGCGGTCTGGTTCAGGCTGACGCAGAACGTTACCGGTGCCTCGATGCCCTGCAGTATGTTCATGTCGTAGGTCAGCGCGGCGGGGGCCTGTTCGCTGCCACCCAGGCGGTAGTTCCAGCTGGCCCAGGCCTTGCGCCGCCTTGGCAGCAGGCGGGTGTCGGTGTGCAGCAGCACATCGTTGCTGGCGTAGCGAATGGCGCCGAGCACCGCGCGTTCTTCGGCGCTGGGGGCCTCCAGCAGCGCCAGGGCCTGATCGCTGTGGCAGGCGAACACCACGCTGTCGAACCGTTCTCTGCCGGCCGTGCTGTTCAGCGTTACGCCGCCATCGTCACGGCAGACCCGGCTGACCGCGCAGTTCAGGCGAATGCGCTCTGCGAACGGCCGGCACAGCGGCGCCAGGTAACTGCGCGAACCGCCTTCGACCACCCGCCATTGCGGGCGGTGGCTGACCGACAGCAAGCCGTGGTTGCGGCAAAAGCGCACGAAGAACTGCAGCGGGAAGCCCAGCATGTCGCTGCGTGACATCGACCAGATCGCCGACCCCATTGGCACGATGTAGTGGTCGATGAAACGCTGGCCGTAGCGCTGCGTGCGTAGGTAGTCGCCAAGGGTGGTGGAGGCTTCGATGCGCTGGTTGTCCAGGTCGGCGAGGGCCTGGCGGTTGAAGCGCAAAATGTCCCGCAGCATGCCCCAGAAGCTTGGTGACAGCAGGTTGCGCCGTTGGGCAAAAAGGCTGTCGAGGGTGTGGCCGTTGTATTCGCAGCCGGTGAGCGGATCGTGCACTGAAAAGCTCATCTGCGTGGACCGCGAGGCTACCCCCAGGTAGCCCAGCAGGCGGATGAAGCTGGGGTAGGTCCAGTCGTTGAAGACAATGAACCCGGTGTCCACGGCATAGTGCTGGCCGCGCCACTGCACATCGACCGTGTGGGTGTGGCCACCGATCCAGTCGGCGGCTTCGAACACCGTGACTTGGTGCCGGCGCGAGAGCAGGTGGGCGCAGGTCAGGCCGGCGATGCCGCTGCCGATGATGGCGATCCGCATGTTCGGCTACCCCTGTTCACGCCGGGCCATGCGCTGGCCCAGCTTCAGGCGCCAGCGCACCGGCAGCGCGCCTAGCAGGCGCAACACGCAGGTGAACAGGCCGGGGAAGTTGATCTCCAGTGGCCGCTGCGCCAGGCGTGCGGCGATATGCCGGGCGGCGCGCTCGGCACTCCACATTTGCGGCATGGCGAAGTCGTTGCGCCGGGTCAGCGGCGTATCGACGAAGCCGGGGCTGACCAGGGTGACATCGATGCCTTCGGTGATCAGGTCGATGCGCAGCGACTCGACCAGGTAGCGCACGGCGGCCTTGGACGCGCCGTAGGCACCGGCCCGTGGCAGCGCCAGCCAGCTCACAGAACTGCCCATCACCACCAGATGTGGTCGCTGGCCGCGCCGAAGCAGGGGCAGGGCGGCCTGGATGCAGTGGCACAGGCCCAGCAGGTTGGTGCGCATCACCCGTTCGACCAGGGCCGGGTCGAAGTGGCCGGGCTCCAGGTACTCGCAGGTGCCGGCGTTGAGGATCACCAGGTCGAGGGCGCCCCAGTGATGCTCGATACTCGCGGCGATCTGCGCTACTTGCGGCGCCTCGCTGATATCACCTACGGCAATTAGCGTCTGGCCTGCAAAGCGCTCGGCCAGCGCTTGCAAGCTGCTGGCCTGGCGGCCACCCAGCGCGACCTGATGGCCTTGTTCCAGCAAGCACAGCGCCAGGGCAGCGCCGATGCCGCTGCTGGCGCCGGTCAACCAGCAGCGGCTCATGCCAGCCGGCCCTTGAGCCAGCCGATCAGCCCACCGACCACGGGCACGTGCTCGTACAGCAGCGCGCCGGCATCGAAGTAGTCCTGGTGAAACTCGACTTGCTCGCGCCAGCGCAGGTGGCTGCAGCCGTCAAGGCTGATCGGCCTGCCGCCGGCCAGGCGCGGGTGGCAAAAATGCAGGGTCCAACGCAAGTAGCCGTGGCCCGGCTGTACCTGGTCGGCGCCGTGGAAGTCATAGCGGATGGCCTGCACATTGGCGTACAGCGTGGCGAAGTAGGCACGCAGGGCAGGCAGGCCGTCGATCTGGTGCAGGGGGTCGCGGAAGGTCACTGCTTCGCTGTACAGCTCGTCGAGGCGCTGCAGGTTGCCAGCGTTCAAGCCGGCAAAGCGTTCGGCGAAGGTTTGCAGGTAGTCGGACATGCGCGGCTCCAGGCAATCCTGTACACGGAACGATTTTTGTACAGGTATACCTGAAGCCTATGTCTAAAACTGTACAAGTCAACCGGTTTGTACAGTTTTAGAGGGCCGTCACGCAGGGCGCCAGAGCAACTGTCTACTGTAGGAGCGGCCTTGTGTCGCGAAAGGGCTGCGCAGCAGCCCCGGCGTTGTTTGTTGCGTAGCTAAAAACTGGGGCCGCTTCGCGACCCTTTCCGGCCGGTCCGGCGCCCCGGCAAGGCCGCTCCTACAGCTCTCAGACAAATCAGCTGTTGCCATTGGCCAACTGCTGGCGCAACTGCGCCACCTCGGCTTCCAGCTCGCGGACTTTCTGCTCGGCCGATACCTGTGCACTGACGTCGCGCTGAATGCCGATGAAATAGGTCAGCTGGTCGGCCTCATTGTGCACTGGGGTGATCGACAGCTCGTTCCAGAACAGGCTGCCGTCCTTGCGGTAGTTGCGCAGCACTTCGCGGCAAGGGCGGCCGTCGCGGATCGCCTCGCGGATGTTCACAAGCCCCGGCTGGTCATGGTCCTGGCCCTGCAGGAAGCGGCAGTCCTGGTAGAGGATGTCGTCGACGGCATAGCCGGTCAGGCGTTCGAATGCCGGGTTGGCGTAGATCAGGATGCTGTCGCTGCCTTCCTGTTCGGCGACGACGATGCCGTCGTTGGAGGTCTCGACCATCAGTTGCAGCAGCTTTGCGTCGATCATGTGAACCTCGGGTAATGGTGGCGTGCGCGCTGGCCGCCATGATGACGCACGAACGCTCGGCGCAAAAGGCGGGGATGGGTTTAGAATGGCGTCCCCGGCCCCTAGATCCCCGCGTGCCCGATGACCGAAGCGATTTCCCCTGATTTGCTGCCCATGCGCGAAGTGGTGAGCCTGACCGGCATCAACCCGGTGACCCTGCGCGCCTGGGAGCGCCGCCACGGGCTGATCAGCCCCCAGCGCACCGAAGGCGGCCATCGCCTGTACACGCCCGAGGATGTACAGCGTATCCGCGACATCCTGCACTGGACGGGCAGTGGCCTGCCGATCAGCAAGGTCGGCGAGTTGCTGGCCCGTCAGCACGAGCAGAGGGGGCGAGCGGTCGAGCAGGGCAGCGATGGCTTCGACGACTGGCGCGCTGCAGTGCTGCGTGCCACCCAGGCCTTCGATGGGCAGGCGCTCGAAGCGCTGCATGGCCAGGTATTCACCTTGTTCCCCAAAACCGTCGTGCTGCGCGAAGTGCTGATGCCGGTGTGGCGCCAGTTGGCCGCTGGCACGGCGTTCGGCCAACGCAGCCAATGGCTGTTCCTCGATACCTTCCTGCGCGCCCGGCTGTTGCTGCGCCTGCAACTGAACCAGGCTGCCGCCCCGCGCGTGCTTTTGTGCGCAGTTGGTGGCGTCAGCGAGTTGGAGCTGCTGTGCAGCGCCCTGATGCTGGGTGGGGAACAGCAGCGTGTCGAGGTGCTCGGCAACACCCAGCCGCTGGACGAGCTGCCGCTGCTGTGCGTGGCCATGCGCCCGGCGGCACTGGTGATCAGGGTGCAGGGCCCGATCAGCCCGGCCCTGGCCACGCGGTTGCGCAGCCTGCAGATGGAAATTGCCTGCCCGATGGCATTGCTGGGCGACGGCTTGGCCGAGTTTGCCTCGCTGTTGCAGGGCATCCCGCTGGCGCTGCTGGAGGGGCAGGGCGCCGAGGTCGGGCCCAAGCTTGCGGCCTTGCTCAGGGGCGCACTGGAGCTGTAAACGCTCAGCCGCTGCGCCACTTCTCCAGCAGTATCGCCACGAATTTTTCCGCCGCCGGCGACAGCGAGGCGCCTCGCCGGTACACCAGGCCCAGGGTGCGGGTGACCTCCGGCTCGGTGAGCGGGACGCTGACCAGGGTCGGATGGTCGGGCCCGGGCATCGCCAGGCTGGGCATGGCCGAAACCCCCAGCCCGGCCTCGACCATCCCCAGGGACGTGGACAGGTGCTGCACCTCGTAGAACCACTTGGGCCTCAGGCTCAGCCCGCTCAAGGCGTGGTCCAGCAGCATGCGGTTGCCGCTCAGGCGGCCAACGCCGATCAGCCGGTAGTCGGCCAGTTCCGACCAGGTCACCGCTTTGCGCGATGCCAGTTCATGGTCGCGCCGGCAGGCCAGGACGAACGGCTCCTGCACCAGCGAGACGAACTCGATGTCCGAGTGCTGACCGCTCATCATGTTGATGCCGAAGTCCGCTTCGCCGCGCAGCACTGCCTCCAGGCCGTCGTTGGCGCTGAGGTCGAGCAGGCGGATGCGGATCTTCGGGTACTGCTGGTTGTACAGGCGGATCACCGAGGGCAGGAAGTAGAAGGCCGCCGTGGGGATGCAGGCGAGGGTGACCTGGCCGCTCTGGCGTTCGGCCAGCTCGCGGATGCTCAGGATCGAGTCCTCGAAATCATCGAGCAGGCGGCGTGCCTTGGGCAAAAAATCCCGGCCGACGCTGGTCAGGCTGACGCGCCGGGTGGTTCGTTCGAGCAGCGGCGTGCCCAGGCCCTCTTCGAGCTTCTTGATACGCCTGCTCAGCGCCGGCTGCGACAGGTGCAGCACTTCTGCCGCTTCGTGGAAGCTGCCCAATTCGGCGATTTTCACGAAAGATCTGATGTCTTGGAGCTCGTATTCCATGTTAGGTCCTGATGCATGCATACCCCCTGTAGGAGCGGCCTTGTGTCGCGAAAGGGCTGCAGAGCAGCCCCAGGATTTCAATGCTGATACGAAAATCGCTGGGGCCGCGTTGCGGCCCTATCGCGACACAAGGCCGCTCCTACAAGAGATCAGCGTCAACGTTTAATTGATTTGTTAAACGCAATAATAGCTACGATCTTTGCATTGGATTGATTTATCCATGCCTGTCACTCTTTCGATCACAACATCAATTCAGCCGATTGATCAACAAGAGTCACTAGACATGCAACGAATCCCCTGTGTGCTCATGCGCGGCGGCACCTCCAAAGGCCCCATCTTCCATGCCTGGGATCTGCCCACCAATGTGGTCGAGCGCGATGAAGTGCTGCTGCGCCTGATGGGCTCCGGCCACGAGCTGGAAATCGACGGCATCGGCGGCGGCAGCCCGCAGACCAGCAAGGTGGCAATCGTCAGCCCGTCGCTGCACGCCGACGCCGATGTCGATTACCTGTTCGTCCAGGTGATGGTGGCCCAGCGCCGCGTGGACACCGCGCCCAACTGCGGCAACATGCTCTGCGCCGTGGGCCCGTTCGCCATCGAGCAGGGCCTGGTCAAGGCCGTCGAGGGCAAGACCCTGGTGCGCATCCGCAATCTCAACACCAACACCTTCGTCAATTCCCTGGTCGAGACGCCCAACGGCATCGTCCGTTACGAAGGCCGCACGGCCATCGATGGCGTGCCGGGCACGGCGGCGCCGATCCACCTGACCTTCCTCGACGCGGTCGGCAGCAAGACCGGGCAGCTGTTCCCCACCGGCCAAGCCTGCGATGTGATCGACGGCGTGCCGGTGACCTGCATCGACATGGCCATGCCGATGATGATCGTCGAAGCCAGCCAGCTGGGCCTGGACGGCGGCGAAAGCCCCGCCGAGCTGGATGCCGACAGCCGCCTGCTCAAGCGCCTGGAGGCGCTGCGCATCAAAGCCGGGCGGGCCATGGGCCTGGGCGATGTCAGCGGCATGGTCATCCCCAAGCCGGTGCTGGTCAGCCCGGCGAAGTTCGGCGGCACGCTGCAGGTGCGCTACTTCATGCCGCACAACTGCCACCGGGCGCTGGCCATCACCGGAGCAATCGGGCTGGCAACTGCCTGCGTCAGCCCCGGCACCGTCACCATGAACCTGCTTGGCGATGCGGCCCAGGGCCTGCAGGAAGTGCGCCTCGAGCACCCCAGCGGTGGCATTGATGTGGCGCTTTCGCGCAGCGGGCCGGACGGCAAGACGATCCAGGCGTCCGTGGTGCGTACCGCCCGCCGGCTGTTCTCAGGTTTCGTCTACGCGCCAACGGCACGGCGGCTGGCTGGCTGAGCCGCTGTACCCACGGACGACACAGCGCATCCGCACAAATCCAACAATGGGTGATGCCTCATGAAACTGGTCAAATCGCTGTACTTCCAGATCCTCTGCGCCGTCCTGCTGGGCGTGGTGGTCGGGCACTTCTGGGCGCAACAGGCTGTGGCCCTGAAACCGCTGGGCGATGCCTTCATCAAGCTGATCAAGATGATGATCGCACCGGTGGTGTTCTGCACCATCGTCACCGGCATCGCCGGCATGAGCGATCGGCGCTCGCTGGGCCGGCTGATGAGCAAGACGCTGTTGCTGTTCCTGGTGCTGACCGTGATCAGCCTGGCGATCGGCCTGGCGGCGGTGCATATCTTCCGCCCGGGCGAGGGCATGAATATCGACCCGTCGACCCTCAACACCCAAGGGCTGAGCCAGTACACCGACTCGGCGGCCAAGCTGGGTGTGGTCGACTTCTTCATGCACATCATCCCCGACACCTTCATCGGCGCGTTCAACAAAGGCGAAGTATTGCCGGTGCTGTTCCTCGCCGTGCTGTGCGGCTTTGCCCTGTCGGCCATGGGCGAGCGCGGCCAGCCGGTGCTCACGGTGCTGGAGTCGGCCTCGCAGATGGTGTTCAAGATCTTCGGCTACCTGATGCGCTTCGCCCCGGTGGGTGCCTTCGGCGCCCTGGCGTTCACCGTGGGGCAGTACGGCATCAGCTCGCTCGGCGCGCTGGCCAAGCTGGTCATGACCCTGTACATCGCCTGCGCCTTCTTCGTGCTGGTGGTGCTTGGCGGGGTGTGCCGGGCCAATGGCTTCAGCCTGTGGAAGCTGCTGCGCTACCTGCGCGAAGAGTTTTTGGTGGTGCTCGGTACTTCCTCCACCGAGCCGGTGCTGCCGCGCATGCTGCAGAAGCTCGAAGCCCTGGGCTGCAAGAAGGGCGTGGTAGGGCTGGTGCTGCCCACCGGCTATTCGTTCAACCTCGACGGCACGGCCATCTACCTGTCGCTGGCCGCAGTGTTCATCGCCCAGGCCTGCAACATCGACCTGACCCTGGGCCAGACCCTGACCATGCTGGCGATCATGCTGCTGTCGTCCAAGGGCGCGGCGGGGGTCACTGGTAGCGGCTTCGTTGCGCTGGCCTCGACCCTGACCGTGATTCACGACATCCCGCTGGCGGGGCTGGCGCTGCTGATCGGTGTCGACCGCTTCATGTCCGAGGCGCGGGCGCTGACCAGCCTGGCCAGCAACGCGGTAGCCACGGTGGTCATCTCGCTGTCGGAAAACGCCTGTGACCGGCAGACGCTGATGCGCACCCTGGCCGATGGCCCGCAACCCGCCGCCAGCACAGACAGCCCAGCCCACTGGCCGGCCGGTGAGCCACACCGGCACAGCTAGACCGCCCGCTTACAAGCACTGAATGACATAAACTTCCACCCAGCGCCGCGAGGCGCGGGTGGGGCAAGGGCCGTTCGCGCTCGCCGCGGCCACTCCCAATAAAAACAAGAGAATATTCCCATGCTTGCATTGCTTGGCCTGGTCATGGTGGTGACCTTCACCTACCTGATCATGAGCAAACGCCTGTCGCCGATCGTCGCGCTCACCGTGGTGCCCATTGTCTTCGCCGTGATCGGTGGCTTTGCCCCGGACCTTGGCAAGATGATGCTCGACGGCCTGAAAACGGTCGCACCGTCCGCCGCCCTGCTGCTGTTCGCCATCCTGTTCTTCGGCCTGATGATCGATGCCGGGCTGTTCGACCCGTTGATCCGCAAGATCCTCAAACGGGTCAATGGCGACCCGATCAAGATCGCCATGGGCACCGCGTTGCTGTCGCTGCTGGTGGCCCTCGACGGCGACGGCACTACCACCTACATGATCACCTGCGCCGCCATGCTGCCGCTGTACAAGCGCATCGGCATGAACCCGATGATCCTGGCGACCATCGCCATGCTGTCGCTGAGCATCATGAGCGGCCTGAGCCCGTGGGGCGGGCCGGCCACCCGGGCCATCGCCGCCCTGGGCCTGGATGCCAGCGAGTACTTCATCCCGATGCTGCCGACCATGGTCGGCGGCGCCGCCTGGGTGGTGTTCACCGCCTTCCTGCTGGGCCGCGCCGAGCGCAAGCGCATCGGCAACATCAAGCTCGAATCCGGCGGCGGCAACTGCTACATCAAGGCGATCCTGGAAGACACTCCGCACAAGCGCCCGCGCCTGGCCTACGTCAACCTGGTGCTGGTGATCGCAGTGATGGTCGCGCTGGTGATGGGCCTGATGCATGCGGCGATCCTGTTCATGATCGGCTTCGTCGCGGCCTTGATGATCAACTACCCGCAGCTCGAGCTGCAGAAGGAACGCATCCTCGCTCACTCCGGCAACGCCATGACCGTGGTGCTGCTGGTGTTCGCCGCCGGCATTTTCGCTGGCATCTTCTCCGGTACCAAGATGGTCGATGCGCTGGCGCAGACCTTGGTCGACTGGATCCCTGAAGCCTGGGGCCACTGGTTCCCGCTGGTGGTGGCGATCACCAGCATGCCGCTGACCTTCGTGCTGTCCAACGATGCCTACTACTTCGGCGTGGTGCCGATTCTGGCCAACGCGGCCGCCGCCTATGGCATCGACCCGGTGGAGATCGCCCGCGCCTCGGTGCTTGGGCAACCGGTGCACCTGATGAGCCCGCTGGTGGCGTCCACCTTGCTGCTGGTCGGCATGGTCGACCGCGACATCGGCGAGTTCCAGAAAGCCACGGTGAAGTGGGCGGTGCTGACTTCGCTGGTGATCACCGCGCTGGCCCTGCTGACCGGGGCCTTGTCCTTCTTCATCTGACCCTCCCTGACGGGTGGCCGAGCGGCCGCCCGGTAACGCGCCAATAACAATAAAAGAGTCCCCGAACATGACACGAGCCCTTCAGCGTGGGGCCGCTTGCGGCCTGCTGTTCTGCACCTTGCCTGCGGCCCAGGCGGCCGGTTTCATCGATGACGCCAGCCTCAAGCTGCAGCTGCGCAATGTGTATTTCAACGAGAACTTTCGCGACGAGCAGGGCCTGAGCCCCCGCGCCGCCGCCAACGTCAAGAGCGAGCGGGTGGAATGGGCGCAGGGTTTCCTGCTGGACTACCAGTCTGGTTTCACCCAAGGCCCGCTCGGCCTGGGGGTGGATGCCCTGGCACTGGTCGGGGTGAAGCTCGATTCGGGACGTGGGCGCAGTGGCACCGGCCTGCTGCCGGTGCATGACGACGGCCGCGCGGCGGACGAATTCGCCAGTGCCGGGGTAACCGCCAAGGCCCGGCTGGGCGCCACCGTGGTCAAGCACGGCAGCTTGCTGCCCAAGACCCCGGTGCTGGTCTACAACGACGCCCGCCTGCTGCCGCAGACCTACCAGGGCACCCAGCTGGTCAGCACCGACATCAGCGGCCTGACCCTGAGCGCCGGCCACCTCGACCGCTTCAAACAGCGCGACTCTTCCGACAGCACCGGGCTGTATGCCGACGGCTACGGCGGTCGCGAATCGGGTGACTTCACCTACGCCGGCGCCGAGTACGCGGTCAGCAAGCAACTGCGCTTGAGCTACTTCCACGGCGAGCTGGAGCACTTCTATCGCCAGGACTTCGGTGGGGTCCAGCATGACCTGCCGCTGGCGGGCGGCGTGCTGACCACCGACCTGCGCTATTTCAAGAGCCACGACAGCGGCGCGGCCTACGGCGGCCGCATCGACAACGACATGTTCAGCGGCCAGTTGGCCTACAGCCACAGCGGCCACACCCTGGGCGCGGGCTACCAGGTGCTCGATGGCGAGGCAGGGATGCCTTATGTCAGCGGGGCGACGGTGTATTCGTTCAGCAACGTCGGCATCGGCAAGTTCATCGAGGAAGAAGAGAAAACCTGGATGGCCAGCTATGCCTACAACTTCGCCGCTGCCGGCGTGCCGGGGCTGACGTTCATGACCCGTTACCTGAGCGGCGACAATGGCCGCTCCGGCACGGCGGGCTTGAGCGAGTGGGAACGCGACATGGAGCTGGCGTACGTGGTGCAGTCGGGCAGCTTCAAAGGCCTGGGGGTGAAGCTGCGCAACTATGTGTACCGGGCGGACTTCGCCCGTGGCCGGGACAGCAACCGCATTTACCTGACCTACGACATCGCCCTGTGGTAGCGCATCCTCGGGCTAGGGTTTGTACGAGAAGTTCTGTGGGAGCGGGTTTACCCGCGCAGGGCTGCAAAGCAGCCCCTTTAGTGGCGATGAAACCTTAGTTGACTGGCATCCGGCAGTGGGGGAGGGCTGAACTTGTATTTTCTAATAGTGGGCGATGAGCTTATTTAGCGAGCTTTGGCCTTGCTCTTGTCAGGGACTGGGTCGCCGTTAAGCAGGCGGTGGACGAGGTTGCCGCGCTCGTCGTACTGATAGTGGGTGCCGGCGTACTCGCGCAGCGGCGTGGGTCGCTTTCCAACGGGCGATTGAGCCGCTGGGCGTTGTCGTCCAGCAGGTTGTTGCCGGGTCGAAGGCGAAGGTATCGACGCCTAGGCGGCTGGTAGCTTGCAGCAACCACCGCACCGGGTCGTATTGATAGGCCAGATGGCCACGGAGGGTGCTGTGGATATCGGTCGGCTGGCCAACAGCATCGTATTGATACTGGCGCTTGAGCAGCGTGGACTTGCCGTCATGGCTGCCCAGCAGTTGCTCCTGCAAACGGCCTGCCGGGTCCCACGCCTGGGTTTGCATCAGTTGGTTGCCTTGATGGCGGACCACTCATATCGGATTGGTGATGGCAGCCACACGACAAATGCAATGAGCCAATAGACGGCTCATTGCACGGTCTCCAAAACTCTTTACTGCTTAGCCATTTCCACTAGAGCTTTCTCAAAAAAAGACATGTCAGGTGGGTTTTTTTCGACCCTTTCCCTTTCAGCCATGCGGGAATTTTTTTCCTACACAACTCGTATCCCAATTCAGAAAAATCATTTACTCGATAGTCCCTTTCAATCAGCTCTCCGTCTTGATCAAACGGATTCGCCAACAAGAGACCCTTTCGGAAGAAAAAATCGTATTTTGCGACCTGCGCTCTTTTTACAACAGCTTGGGACTCCAAGTCAGGTACTAGATCCCCATTTTCATTCAGCAGCTTGTAAGCAGAAACCAGCTCACCAGGCGCACTCCAGACAACATGATTCTTGGCTTCCGTCATGCCAACTCCACTAATGCTTCAGCGCGGATAGGTCCTAATAACCCAGCCGCTTTTGACTTCAGCGTCAACGGCCTGCTGTCCGAGAACAACTTCGCGAAACCGGTTTTTGCCGACCAGATATTTCCGCCGAAGAAACTGCCTTTGGAACAGATGCCGGTCAGCTTGAGCCCTTGAGAGATTCGCACTTTTGTCTCTAAAGGCAACCGTGAGTCATAGCTGTAAAGCACCTCGCCTCTTCAAGTACGTGAGCAGTCGATGAAGAGCCACGACCTTGCCCTTACCTTGCGTCGTTGTAATTAAAATGTGAGACATCGATTTCCTTATTGAATTTACAGCAGTCCCCTCATTACTCAGGAACTGATCCGACTCCAAATCCCGCACCTCGTATGCAGTCCCTGAGCGGTTCGCAGAAAATCTTACTATCGAATTCCCTCCAACCACCACCGCCCCATCAAGAGCACCTTCGTGCAGATAAAATTCCACTCTTAGGTCTCGTGAAAGAATCCTTTTCAGCAAAGGAATTAATCGAACACCCGGCGAGAGAGAAATACCACAACCACTTTCTCTTCCATTGAAAAAATAACGCTTTAGCGTCACATCCACGGAGCGCACGAAATGGGTAGCGAGATAGTCCTTCTCATAGAGGCAAAAATCATCTGCATCGCCAACCATATCAAAACTTTCCGCTTTAAGCTCAGCCTTGCCAAAGCTTGTCAAGCCAAACGTCTCGGCTTTGATGCTTGACGCATCCATCAGATAGCTCAAGCACAATTCAAAAACATTACATTTCAAGTAACTCATCTGCCTTACCTCTTGACAGGGTTTGTTCCACTGTCGTGGTGCGTTTGTAGAATACCCTTGACCTCAGTGAGTTCAGTCACTCGATTGGATTTAGGGTTTTCATCGATACCTGCCTGCGCCGACTTGGCAAGTCGATCAACGTTTTTTGAGTCATCGAGATGCTCTGAGATAAATTCACAAGCATTGTGAATCGCCCCTGGTTTCCTAGACACTCTCCAAGCTCAGAAAATAGCGTTTCTCATACTCTACTGGAGACAGCTGCATAGCACTGCTGTGTCGACGTTTTGGGTTATAGAACATCTCGATGTAATCGAAAATATCACTTCGGGCTTCGTCACGCGTTGCGTAGATCTTTCGTCGGATTCGCTCCCGCTTCAAAAGCTGGAAAAAACTCTCGGCTACGGCATTGTCGTGGCAGTTTTCCCGTCGGCTCATGCTGCTGATCACATTGTTGGCCTTAAGGAAGCTTTGCCATTCTGAGCTGCTAAACTGACTGCCTTGGTCTGAGTGAATCATCACTTGCTGCTGTGGCTTGCGTCGCCAAACGGCCATCAACATCGCGTCGATAGCAAGGTCGCTGCACATCCTTGGTTTCATTGACCAACCAATTACTTGGCGTGAGAAGAGATCCAGCACTACTGCCAGATAAAGCCATCCTTCATAGGTGCGGATGTAAGTGATATCTGTCACCCAGACCTTGTTCGGCTCGCTGACCTTGAACTGTCGGGCAAGGTGGTTGGGAGATGCCACTGTTGGCTTTCCGCCATAAAACCCAGGACGACGGCGATAGCCCGTTTGCGAACGCAACCCCTCTGCCTGCATCAAACGACCGACTCGATTTCGCCCGCATGTCTCTCCCAGCTCACGCAGGTCATCATGAATTTTGCGGTAGCCGTACACACCTCCGCTTTCGAGCCAAGCATGTTTGATCAAGCCAAGCAGACGATGATCTTCTTTTGCTCGGGCAGATTGAGGCTCGGCCAGCCAGGCGTAGTAGCCGCTGGGATGCACCTTGAGGGTTTGGCAAAGGCGCCGCACCGGGTAATCGGTCGAGTGCTTCTTGATGAAGGCGTACTTCAGCCGCACTCCTTGGCAAAGTACGCGGCGGCCTTCTTTAAGATGTCTCGCTCTTCCGTCACGCGCTTGAGTTCAGCGCGTAGCTTGCGCAGTTCGGCTTGCTGGTCATCGTCTTGCTGACGCTGCTCTTGGGGTTTGCTGTAGAGCTTGATCCAGGCGTAGAGGCTGTGAACGGACATGCCCAGGCGCTGGGCAACGTCGGCTACAGGCTTGCCTTTCTCGGTCACTTGCTTGACCGCTTCGATCTTGAATTCTTCAGGGTAACGCTGACGACTCATGGCACCTCCTATTTGGGCCTCATTATGAGGCTTGGAGGCGTCTACGAAACCAGGGGCGATTCAGTCCAGCACCCGCTCTTCCAGCTCCGCCGGGGCGCCGATGTAGATGTGCAGGTGGGCATCGTGCCCGCGCGAGACGAAGCGTTGGGTGGTGCGCGAAGTGATGCAGCGCCTGCGCGAGCACCAGGTCGACATGCTGACCCTGGGGCAGTACCTGCAACCGTCGCGCAGCCACCTGCCGGTGCAGCGTTTCGTGCACCCGGACACCTTCGCCTGGTTTGCCGAGCAGGCCGTGGCGATGGGCTTCAGGAACGTGGCGTCGGGGCCGCTGGTGCGCTCGTCCTACCATGCCGAGCAACAGGCGGCGCAGGCGGTGGGGTAGATCACGCCCAGCATGGGCCGGCCGACACTGTCGGCCGGCCTGCGCGCTCAGCCCCGCAACATGTGCACTGCCAGGCCCGCCAAGGCACAGGCGAGCAGCACTTGAATCACCCCACGGCGCCAGCGGAACAATGCCAGCGCCGCGCCTGCGGCAATCAGCGCCGAAGGCCAGTCGAATGCCCCAGCGAAGCTGTTGGGCCACAGCACGTGGTAGCCGAAGAACAGCGCCAGGTTGAGGATCACGCCTACGACGGCAGCCGTGATCGCGGTCAACGGCGCCGTGAACCTCATTTCGTCGTGGGTGGATTCCACCAACGGGCCGCCGGCAAGAATGAACAGGAACGACGGCAGGAAGGTGAACCAGGTGACCAAACTTGCCGCGAGCGCCCCGGCAAGCAACGGATGCTCGGCACCGAACATCGGTTGCAGGTAGCCACCGACGAAGCCGACGAATGCCACCACCATGATCAGAGGCCCTGGCGTGGTTTCCCCCAGTGCCAGGCCGTCGATCATCTGCGTGGGCGACAGCCAGCCGTAATGGCCGACTGCCCCCTGGTACACGTAGGGCAACACCGCGTAGGCACCGCCGAAGGTCAACAGGGCGGCCTTGGTAAAGAACCAGCCCATTTGCGTCAGGGTGCCGTCCCAGCCGAATGCCAGGGTCAGCAGCCCCATGGGCAGCAGCCATAACGCGGCGCCGATCATCACCAGGCGCAGCAGGTGCCGCCAACGAAAGCGCGCATGTTCGGGTGGGGGCGTATCGTCATCGATCAGCGCCGGCCCGTAGTGCTGGCGGGCGGCGCCATGGCCGCCACCGATGACGAAGGTGCCGGGCGCCAGTCGCCCGCCGGCATAGCCGACGATAGCGGCCACCAGCACGATCAGCGGGAACGGCACATTCAGGGCGAAAATGGCCACGAACGACGCGCCGGCGATGGCCCACAACCAGCCGTTCTTCAGCGCGCGCGAGCCGATGCGGTGGGCCGCATGCAACACGATCGCGGTCACCGCAGGCTTGATGCCGTAAAAGATGCC
This sequence comes from Pseudomonas sp. TWI923, assembly GCF_039673365.1. Taxonomy (NCBI): domain Bacteria; kingdom Pseudomonadati; phylum Pseudomonadota; class Gammaproteobacteria; order Pseudomonadales; family Pseudomonadaceae; genus Pseudomonas; species Pseudomonas sp. TWI923. The sequence goes on from NZ_JBDJLM010000056.1 coordinate 19,228, forward strand.
GGCCACCACCGGCACTTCGCCAAAGGCCAGGTAAACCCACGACAAGCCGATCAGGATGAACAGCGACGGCAGCACGAACAGGGCGCCGGCAATCACGCCGCCCCAGGCGCGGTGCATCAGCCAGCCGATGTAGGTGGCCAACTGCTGGGCCTCGGGGCCGGGCAGCAACATGCAGTAGTTAAGTGCGTGCAGGAAGCGTTTTTCACTGATCCAGCGTCGGCGCTCCACCAGTTCCTGGTGCATGATCGCGATCTGCCCGGCGGGCCCGCCAAAGCTGATGAAGCCCAGTTTGAGCCAGAAGCGCAGGGCTTCGGCCAGGCTTATCGGTTGCCTGGCCGCCCGTGGTTGTTCGCTGACTGGGGTGCTGCCTTCACTCATTGTCGATGCCCTCGTGTGGCAAAACCGTCAGCAGGAGTCACCCACCTTCGGCTGCCGAGCGGCGCCGCAGTCGGTGGGGGTGCGCAGAACATTAATCGATATCCGCTCGAAGTCGAAAGCCCGGTTTCGCTGCCCGACCCACATCCCAGCAGCACCGGCCGCTGCGATTGGCCTGGGGGCGCGGATACCGTGCTTTTTTACGCTCTTTTTACGGCCGGCCAGATCGCTTGCAAGGATACTGGCCGCCTCTGCTGCCCGGTCCGCAGGGCCTCAGGCAGGTAGCTTGGGGCGGAGCGGGCGCCACGCGAGGTCGTCATGCACAGGGAGGGCAGGCGCTTTCCACCCGCCAGCCCAGAGACGTCATCCGTGAGCCAGAGCGTTACCGCTGCAACCCCAACCCATCCCGGCAAGACCACCGCAATCGGCACCCTCGTTGCCGCGGTCGGCGTGGTGTATGGCGACATCGGCACCAGCCCGCTGTACACCCTCAAGGAAGTCTTCGCCGGCCACTACGGCGTCCAGGCCAATACCGTCGGCGTGCTCGGCGTATTGTCGCTGGTGTTCTGGTCGTTGGTCTGGGTGGTGTCGATCAAGTACGTGCTGTTCATTCTGCGCGCCAGCAACCAGGGCGAAGGCGGCATCATGGCCCTGACCGCACTGGCGCACCGGGCCGCGGCGCCCTATGCGCGCCTGGGCAAGGTGCTGGTGCTGCTGGGGCTGTTCGGCGCCGCATTGTTCTATGGCGACAGCATGATCACCCCGGCGATATCGGTGCTCTCGGCGGTGGAAGGCTTGCAACTGGCCTTCGACGGCATCGAGCACTGGGTGGTGCCGTTGTCGGTGGTGGTGCTGGTGGCGCTGTTCGTCATCCAGAAGCACGGCACCGCGCGTATCGGCATCCTGTTCGGGCCGGTCATGATGCTGTGGTTCGTCGTGCTCGGCGCGCTTGGCGTGCATGGCATCGCCCAGCGCCCCGAGGTGCTGCAGGCGCTCAACCCGGCCTGGGCGGTGCAGTTCTTCGTGGCGCACCCGGGCATGGGCGTGGCCATCCTCGGCGCCGTGGTGCTGGCGTTGACCGGCGCCGAAGCGCTGTATGCCGACATGGGGCACTTCGGCCGCAAGCCCATCGCCAGGGCCTGGTTCCTGCTGGTGCTGCCGGGCCTGGTGCTGAACTACTTCGGCCAGGGCGCGTTGATCCTTGGCAACCCGGACGCGGTGCGCAACCCGTTCTATCTGCTCGCCCCCGAGTGGGCCCTGCTGCCCATGGTCGGGCTGGCCACGCTGGCCACCATCATCGCCTCCCAGGCGGTGATTTCCGGCGCCTTTTCCCTGACCCGGCAGGCCATTCAGCTCGGTTATGTGCCGCGCATGTTCATCCAGCACACCTCCAGCGAAGAGCAGGGGCAGATCTACATCGGCATGGTCAACTGGGCGTTGATGGTCGGCGTGGTACTGCTGGTGGTGGGCTTCGAGTCGTCCAGTGCACTGGCTGCCGCCTATGGCGTTGCGGTGACCGGCACCATGCTGATCACCACCTTGCTGGCCTCGGCGGTGGTGCTGTTGCTGTGGAAAACGCCACGCTGGTTGGCGATCCCGCTGTTGCTGGGCTTCCTGCTGGTAGACAGCCTGTACTTTGCCGCCAACGCCCCGAAGATCTTGCAGGGCGGTGCGTTCCCGGTGATCGCCGGGGTCGCCCTGTTCGTGCTGATGACCACCTGGAAGCGCGGGCGCCGGCTGATCGTCGAGCGGCTCGACGAAGGCGCGCTGCCGCTCGACCTGTTCATCGCCAGCCTGAAGTACCAGCCACCCCACCGGGTCACGGGCACGGCGGTGTTCCTCAGCGCCAGGCCCGAAGCGGTGCCGCACGCGCTGTTGCACAACCTGCTGCACAACCAGGTCTTGCACGAGCAGGTGGTGCTGCTGACGGTGGTGTTCGAGGACCAACCGCGGGTCAGCGTGGGCAAGCGTTTCGAGGTCGAAGCCTTCGGTGAGGGCTTCTTCCGCGTAAGCCTGCATTTCGGTTTCATGGAAGAGCCCAACGTGCCGCTGGCCCTGAGCCGCTGCCAGCGCGACGACCTGGAATTCGCCGCCATGCGCACCACCTATTTCCTCAGCCGGGAAACCGTCATCGCCAGCAAGCGCATGGGCATGGCCAGGTGGCGTGAACACCTGTTCGCGTTCCTGCTCAAGAATGCCAACAGCAACCTCAAGTACTTCCAGTTGCCTCTGAACCGGGTGATCGAGCTCGGGACCCAGGTCGAGATGTAAGCAGGTCGGGCCCTGTTCAGTGCCCGACCAACTCCCCCAGCAACCGTTGCTTGAAGCCCTGCAGCAGCGCACTGTCGCGCTGCCGTGGGTGCGGCAGGTCGATGCGCAGGTCCTCGCGGATGCGGCCCGGGTGGGCATCCAGCACGATCACCCGGTCGCCCAGGTACAGCGCCTCCTCGATGTCGTGGGTGACCATGATCACCGTGCAGCGCTCTTGCACCCAGATCCGTTGCAGCTCTTGTTGCAGCCGCACCCGGGTCAGGGCGTCGAGGGCGCCGAGGGGCTCGTCGAGCAGCAGCACCTTGGGCTTGTTCACCAGTGCCCGGGCAATCGCGGCACGTTGGGCCATGCCACCGGAGAGCTGGTGCGGGTAGGCGCTCTCAAAGCCGGTGAGGCCCACCAGGTCGATGTGCTCGGCCACCAGGCGGTTTTTTTCGGCGGCGGGCAGGGCGTGGTTCTTCAGGGCCAGGGCGATGTTCTGCTGCAAGGTCATCCATGGGAACAAGCGATGGTCCTGGAACACGATGCCGCGCTCCAGGCCCGGGCCGCGCACCGGCTGCTGGTCGAGCAGGATCTGCCCTTGATAGTCCTGGTCGAGGCCGACGACCAGCCGCAGCAGGGTGGACTTGCCGCAGCCACTGGCGCCGAGAATGCTGACGAACTCGCCGGGGCGGATGTCCAGGTCGATGCTTTCAAGCACCGGCACCTGTTTACCCTTGAGCGGGTAGCACTTGCTCAGGCCGCGGATGGACAGCGCGCCGGTGGCGGTGCTGGGGTCAAGCTTGGGAGCGATGGCGTTCATGGTCGGGCCTTTCAAGGGGTCGGATGGCCGCGCAGCAGGCGGCGGGCGAGGAGGGTGCAGAGCCAGGACATCACATAGCCGCACAGGCCGATGCACAGCACGCAGACCAGGATGATCTCCATGCGCGCGCCGGCCTCGGCGTTCATCATCAGGCTGCCCAGGCCGGCACCGGAGGCCAGGAACAGTTCGCTGCCCACCGCCGTCACCCAGGCGAAGGCCAGGGCCTGCAGCACGCCGGCGACAATGCCCGGCAAGGCGGCCGGCAGCAGGATCAGGCCCAGCTGCTGGCTGCGGCTGAGCATCAGCACCCGGGCCGCCTCGCGGTGCTGGCCCTCGACCTGGCGCAGGCTTTCGAAGGTGTTGAGCACCATCGGGTACAACGCCGCGAGGCTGACGATCAGCAGCTTGGCGCTTTCGCCGTTGCCCAGCCACAGGGCGATCAACGGGATCCAGCCAAGCATCGGCACCTGGCGCAGGGCGTGGAACAAGGGTGCGATCAGGCGGTTGGCCAGGCCCGACAGCGCCATCAGGGCACCCAATGCGGTGCCGGCGACGATGCCCACGGCCAGGCCGATGCAGGTGCGCAGCAGGCTCGCCCACAGGTTGACCAGCAGTTCGCCATTGCCCAGCAGTTCGGCCAGGGCCGCGCCCACCTGGGCCAAGGGTACGAAAGCGTAGGCGCCGGCAGTGCTCTGGCGCGAGGCATATTCCCAGGCGGCCAGCAGCAGTAACGGCAGCAGCAGGCCACGCAGTGCGTTCAGTTTCATCAGCAGCTCCTTAGCGGCTTTGCCAGCCGGACAAGCGTCGTTCGACCCGGCGCAGGCCGACATCCAGGGTGAAACCGATCACCCCGGTGACCACCACCCCGACCATCACCACATCGATGCGCAGCATCTGCCGGCCCATCTCGATCATCTGCCCCAGGCCGCTGTCGGCGGCCAGCAGCTCGCAGGCCACCAGCACCACCCAGGCGCGGGTCAGGGCAATGCGCAGGCCGGTGACGATGCCCGGCGTGGCGGCGGGCAGGGCCACGCTCAGCAGCAGGCTGTACCAGGGCAGGCGATACACCCGGGCCACTTCCAGGTAGCGCTGGGGGATGTGGCGCACCGCCTCGGCGGTGGCCAGGGCCACCGGGAAGAACACGGTCAGGGCGACAATGGCGACCTTGAACAGCTCTTCGATGCCGAACAGCAGCACGAACATCGGGATCAGCGCCAGGCTGGGGAGCTGGCGCAGGGTATGGAACAGCGGCGCGCAATAGGCCTCGACCCGCGCTGACAATGCCAGCGCCAGGCCGAAGCCCAGGCCCGCCGCGCTGCCAAAGGCGAAGCCCTGGGCCAGCCGCAGCAGGCTGAACGCCAGGTGTTCGGGCAACTCACCACTGGCGCACAGCTCAACAAAGGTCTGCCAGACCGCTGCCGGCGCGATCAGCAGGTTGGCCGGGAACAGCCCGGCGCTGGCCGCCCAGTGCCAGGCCAGCAACAGCAACAGCGGTGAAGCCAGGCCGCTCAGGCGGTAGCCGATACGCTTCATGCCACCACCTCCTGTACCTGCTGGCGGGGCTGCCGGCAGCACCAGGCCACCAGCAACAACAGCGGGATCCAGCACAGGAACAGGTTGGCCAGGCCGGTGAAGTGGCTGATCGCGCCACCCAGCAGGGCGCCGCCGAAGCTGCCGGCCATCGATGCCAGGTTGAAAAGGCCGGAGAGCTTGCTGCTGTCCTCGCGGCGCTGGCTCAGGCGAGCCATGTTGACCAGGTGCACCGTCGCCGTGGCCAGGCTCACCAGCACCGCCGCCAGCACCAGCCAGCCGTAGCCATGGCCCAGGCCGCACACCAGCAGGGCGGTGATCGCCAGCGCCAGGCCCAGGGCATAGGCGCGGCCCGGGCTGGTCGAGCGCAACACCCGGCCGAGGCCGAACAGGGCAAGCACCGCGAACAGCGCTTCGATCATCACCAGGCTCACCGCCTGGCCCTGAGGCACGCCGCCTTCCAGGGCCAGGAGGATGATGAAGGTGGTGAACAGGCTGGTGGTGGCGCTGTTGCTCAGCTCCACGGTGCAGCTCTGGCGGATGCTGCGCTCGCCCAGCAGCTGGCGGACCTGGGCCAGCATGCCGCTGGCCGGGGCCGTGCCGTTTGGGCTGGCGTCGCCGGCGCCCTCCCAGAAACGCAGGCTGTACAGCGCCATGCCGGCGAAGCTGGCGGCAATCAACATGAAGGCCAGGGAGAACGCGCCGCGCTCGCTGAAGGCGTTGCCCAGCAGCGGGCCGAGCAGGCCCAGGCCCAGGGTCAGGGCGCCGCGGTACCAGCCGGCCTTGTCGGCGCCCAGGTGCTTGAGCTGGCGCAGGAAGCTGCCGTTCATGGCGACGATGCGAAACGGGATGAACAGGCCGATCAGCAGCTGCCCCAGGGCCAGCCACCACCAGGCGGCATACAGCGGGATCGCCAGGTTGACCAGCATCGGCCCGAGGCTGGACAGGGCATACACCCGGCGCGCGCCGAAACGGGCGATGACGAAGCCGGCAGGCAGGGTCAGGAATAGCATGCCCAGGGCCTCCATCGCCGCGATGACGCCGATCTGCCAGGCGTCGGCGCCCAGCGCCAGGGCGTACAGGGTGATGACGATCTTGGCCATGCCCACGGTGGCGCCGCTGACCAGCGCCAGCAGCAGGAAGCGCGGCAGAAAACCGCTTGCAGGGTGACTCATGGCAGCCAGCGCCCCAGGTCTGGCGTGCCCCAGGGCAGGCGCTGTTGCAGGTGCGCGGCAACCCGCAGCAGGCGGTCCTCGGCGTACCACGGGCCAACCAGCTGCACCCCCAGCGGCCAGCCCTCGCGGCTGAGCCCGGCGGGCAGGCTCAGGGCCGGGTGGCCGCTGAGGTTGAACGGGTGCAGGTAGTGAATCCAGTCGAAGTCGCCGTCCGTGCCGTCGGCGGCCAGTGGCGGCGCCGACAGGGCCGGCGTGAGCAGCACGTCGACCTCTGCGAACAGCCCCTGGATACGCCGCAGCAGGCGGGTCCGGGCGAACTGCGCGTGCTGCAGTTCATCAGCGCTCAGTTGCGGCAAGCGGGCGTCCAGCCAGCCGCGAAAGCCTGGGTCGAGCTGATCGGCCTGGGCCGGGTAGCGCTCGCCGAGGAAGCGGCGCTTGAGGGCCAGCACCGTGGGCTCGAAGGCAGCGCCGCTGTCGCTCAGGTCCAGGCGATGCTGTTCTACCGTGGCGCCGGCCTCGCGCAGGGCGTTGGCCACGCGCTCGCCGGCCTGCAGCACCTGGGCATCGGCCGGGCCTTTGCCGACCTCTGGCAACCACGCAACTCGCAGGCCGCGCAGGTCGCCGTCGGCCCGGGCGGCGTCGCGCAGTGCCCGGCGGGGCGCACGCAGCGACCAGGGGTCCCTGGGGTCGGGGCCGATCAAGACCTCCAGTGCCAGTGCGGCATCCGCCACGCTGCGGGTCAGGGTGCCCTGATGGCCAAGGGCGTTGAACAGGTCGAGGGCATGCACCTGGGGAATCGCCCCGAGGGTCGGCTTGATGCCGAGCACGCCGCAGCAGCTGGCGGGGATGCGCACGGAGCCGGCGATGTCGGTACCCACGGCAATCGCCCCGGCGCCCACCGCCACCGCTGCCGCCGCGCCACCGCTGGAGCCGCCGCTGGTGCGGCTGGGGTCCCAGGGGTTGCGGGTGATGCCGAACAGGCGGCTGTCGGTGCTGGCCTTGGCGCCGAACTCCGGCATGGTGGTGGTGCCCAGCAGGATGCCCCCGGCGTTGCGCAGGCGCTGCACGCTGGGGTCGTCGGCGCTGGCGACGTGGTCGCGGTAGAGTGCCGAACCGAAGGTTTGTGGCGCGCCGGCCACCGGGATCTGCTCCTTGATTGTGAACGGTACGCCCAGCAGCGCCGGCAGCTCACCCCCGGCGCGGTAGCGGCGCTCGGCATCCACGGCCGAGGCCCGGGCGCGCTCGCGGTCCTGCCAGGTGAACAGGCGCAGGTGCGGGTCGATGGCGTCGATGCGGGCGAAACTCTGGTCGATCAGCTCGACCGGTGACAGCGCACCACTGCGCAGAAGGCTGACCTGTTCGGCGACGGGCAGCAGGGTCGGGTCAGGCATCGAAAGGCTCCAGGTCGGGGTGGCGGTCGGTGAGCGCGAGCAGGGCTTCCAGTTCGGCCGCCACTTTCAGCAGCGGGCCGTCGGCGTACCAGGGCGCGACCAGTTGCAGGCCCACCGGCAGGCCATCGGCGCTGAAACCGGCGGGCAGGCTCAAGGCCGGGTGGCCGCTGAGGTTGAAGGGGTACAGGTAGTCGATGTAATGGCGCGCCTGTTGCGCGCCTTCGCTGTTGCCGGCCAGGCCCGCTTCGGCGGCGATGGGCGGCCGGGTCAGGGTAGGGCTGGCGAGGAAGTCGAAGTCTGCGAACAGCGCCTGGACCCGGCCGAACACCCGGTTGCGCGCTTCGCCGGCATCGCCCAGGGCTTGCCAGTCGATGTCGGCGCTGCGCTCCAGGCGCTGGCGGTACACCGGGTCGAACAGCGCGGCGTCTGCGGCCAGGCGCGGGGCATAGCGGGCGTGGTGCTGGCTGGAAACCAGAATGCCGAAGCGCTCGGCATCGCCGTGCAGGTCGAAGTCGATGCGGGTGACCTGGGCGCCGAGGGCACGCAACCGCTCCAGGGCCTGCAGGCCAATGGCTATGACCTGCGGATCGACGTCCGGGATGGGCAGGTCGAGCCAGGCGATGCGCACCCCGTCCAGGCGCCCGTCGGGTTGCGCCTGGCGGGCATAGTCCTGGCTCACAAGGCCCAGCGACCATGGATCGCGCGGGTCGGCGCCGGCCAGCAGCTCGAGGGCCAGGGCGTTGTCGGCGACCGTGCGGGTCAGCGGCCCGATGTGGGCCAGCTGGGCGAAACCGTCGACGGCTTCCACCACCGGGATCACCCCGAGGGTGGGTTTAAGCCCGACCAGGTGGCAGCAGGACGCCGGGATGCGCACCGAGCCCGCCACGTCGGTGCCCAGCGCCAGCGGGCCGATGCCGGCCGCCACCGCGCCGGCCGAACCGCCGCTGGAGCCGCCCGGGGTGCGCGCGGGGTCCCAGGGGTTGCGGCTGATGCCATGCAGGGGGCTGTCGGTGGTGGCCTTGGTGCCGAACTCCGGCATGGTGGTGATACCCACCACGATCGCCCCCGCAGCGCGCAGGCGCTGGACCGCGACGTTGTCTTCGCGGGCGTGGTGGTCTTGATACAGCCGCGAGCCGAAGGTCTGCGGCGCACCCGCCACACCGAGGTTGTCCTTGATCGACACCGGCACCCCGTGCAGCGGGCCGACGGCGCGGCCCTCGCGGTAGTCGGCGGCGGCCTGGCGGGCCTGGGCCAGGGCGTGCTCGCGGTCGAGCCAGGTGAACAGGCGCAGCGTCGGGTCGAGCCGGTCGATGCGGGCGAACACCTGCTCGATCACCGCCAGCGGCGACAGTTCAAGCTGGCGATAGGCCCGGGTCAGCCCGGCGATATCCAGGTACAGGGCGCTCATCAGCGGTCTCCCGAGTCGGTGGTGGCGTGGCTGCCACGGGCCCAGAAAATCACCCGCCGCTCAAGCCAGCGCACCAGTTGCGAACCGGCCACCCCGAGCAGGGCGAGCAGTAGCACGGCGGCGAACATCAGCGGCATGTTCATGTTTACCGAGGCGGCCTGGACCAGAAAGCCAAGGCCGCCCTGGGCGGCGAGGAACTCGGCCACCACCGCGCCGATCAGCGCCAGCGACACGGCGATCTGCAGGCCGGCGAAGATGTCGCCGGCGGCGGCTGGCAGCTTGACGTGGAAGAACAGGTAGGCGTGTGACGCACTGAACGCCCGGCAGGCGTCGAGCAGGTCCGGGTCGGCGCGGCGGATGCCGGAGAAGGTGTTGACGAACAGCGGGAAGAAGCAGGTGAGGGCGACGATGATCAGTTTCGAGGTGTGCTCGAAGCCGAACCACACCAGGATCAGCGGCGCCAGCGCCACCTTGGGCGCCGATTGCAGGGCCAGCAGCAAGGGGTAGCAGAAGCGTTCGAACAGCGTCGATTCCGAAAGCAGGGCGCCCAGCAGCAAGGCCAGCGCCGAGCCGCACAGAAAACCGCCGAGCACCTCGCCGAGGGTGATCCACACATGCTTGAGCAGGTCGCCCTGGTGCACGCCCTGCCACAGGGCCAGCAGCACGTCGCGGGGCGAGGCGAGGATGTAGTCGGGCACGCCGAACAGGCTGATCGCCAACTGCCAGGCGAGTAACAGCAGCAGCGTCGAAATCAAGGGGTAGGCGAAGGCGGGAAGGCGGCTCATGGGCTGAAGTACCTGCGCAGGTGTTGGCTGAGTTCGATGAAACGCGGCGCGGCCAGGGTGTCGAGGGTGCGCGGGCGCGGCAGGTCGATGGCGAGGTTTTCGACGATGCGCCCGGGGCGCGCCGACATCACCAGCACCCGGTCGGAGAGGAACACCGCTTCGGCGATGCTGTGGGTGATGAACAGCACCGACTTGGCCTGGGCCTGCCAGATGCGTTGCAGCTCCAGCATCAGGTGTTCGCGGGTCATGGCGTCGAGGGCGGCGAAGGGTTCGTCCATCAGCAGCAGCTGCGGGTCGTGCAGCAGCATGCGGGCGATGCCGACCCGCTGCTGCATGCCGCCGGACAGCTCGAACGGGTAGTTGTCGGCGAACGCCGCCAGCCCGACCAGCTCTAGCACCTGCTCGGCCCGCGCGGCGGCCTGGGCCTTCGGCAGGCCGAGGGTCTGGGCCGGCAGCAGCACGTTGGCGCGCACGCTTTTCCACGGCAGCAGGTTGGGTTTCTGGAACACCACGCCGGTTTCGCGGCGCGGCGCGCTGATGGGTGTGCCGTCGAGCAGCAGCTCGCCCTGGCTGGCCGGCAGCAGGCCGGCAGCCAGCTTGAGCAGGGTCGATTTACCGCAGCCCGAGGGGCCGAGGATGGAGACGAATTCGCCGCGGCCGATGCGCAGGTCCACCCCGGCCAGGGCGTCGATCGGGCCGCGCCGGCTGGCGTAGCGCACGCCGACGTCGCGGGCGCTGAGCACGCTGTCGGCCAGGTGGGGGAAGATGGCCTGGTTCATTGGGCCGCCTTGGCGCGGGCGTCGAGGGCTGCGCGGTCATAGTCGGTGAAGGACGCGGCCAGATGGTTGGAGAACAGCGCCGGCAGGTCCAGCGCGATGCCCTTGAAGTAGCCCTGGCCCTGCATGGCCGTCAGGTAACCGGTGATGCGCGCGTGGTCGAAGCGGCCCTGGCTGGCGGCGGGATCGGCTTCGATCAACTGCAGGCGCCGGCTCAGCAGGGTGACCGCGTCGGCCTCGTTGTTGATCAGCGCGCCCTGGCTCGGCCGGGTTTGCGGGTACTGCTGCCACACCGCGCGCACGCAGAACGCCGGGTTGGCCACGCAGGCCCGTTGCCCTTGGTTGTATGCGCGGCCAAAGCGGGCCAGCAGCTCGGGCTGCTCGCGCAGGGTGTCGGCATGGGTAATGAACACCCCGGCGCCCAGGCCACGGAAGGCGTCCGGGTAGTGCAGGCGGCGCAGCTTGAAGCCGGTCAGCTCGAACATGTCGTTCCAGCTGTCGTTGAAATTAAGCGCGTCGATGCGCTGGCTGCGCAGGGCGTGGAAGCCCGCGCCGAGCACGCCGACGGCGGAGAAGGTGAAGTCCCGTTCACCGATGCCCACCGACTTGAGCACTGCGCGGGTGGTGTCCACCTGCGGCCAGTTCAGCGCCCCGGTGCCGACCCGCTTGCCCTTGAGGTCTTCCAGGCGCTGGATGTTCGAGTCAGCGGCGACGGCGAACTCGAAGGTCTGCGGCAGCAGGTTGTAGAAGAAGGCGATGGGCAGCGTCTTGCCGGGGTTCTGCTGGTAATAGTTGAGGATCGGCTCGGGCAGACCCACCGCCAGGGTCACCCGTTTGCTGGTCAGGGCGGGCAGGGTGTCGGTGATCTCGAAGACTTCGACGTCGAGGTTGGCGTCCTTGAACAGGCCCAGGGCCTGGGCGGCGGCGAAGGGCGCCAGGCTGACCACGTTCGGCGCCGGGCCGAGGCCGACCTTGACAGTGTCGGCTGCCTGGCTGGAAAGGCTGGCCAACGCCAGGGCGAGGGCACTGAGGGTGGTGCGCACGGTAGTCGGGGTCATGGCGGGCTTTCCGGGAATGTCTTGAGGCTGAGATAGCAGGTTGCATGCCAGGCCCTGTGGGCGCGGGCAAAGCCGCGCCGTTGCTGGGCTGTGGCGTTGGGCAGGGGTGGCGTTGGTGCGGGGTTGCTGCTGGGGCAGCAGGTGCCGGGCGCCGGGGTGTTGCTCCAGCAGCAGCGGTTCAAACCACGCGGTCCCCGTGTAGGAGCGGCCTTGTGTCGCGAAAGGGCCGCGAAGCGGCCCCAGGATCTGCGTATGCCACACAATTGCCGGGGCTGCTGTGCAGCCCTTTCGCGACACAAGGCCGCTCCTACACACACACGGTGATCGCATCAGCGCTGGCGATGGCTCAGAACTTGGCGGTAACGCTCACACCGGCAGTACGCGGATCGCCGTAGGCCGCCCAGTACGGCGAGCTGCCGCGGTTCAGCGACAGCCCGTGGACCTGGTACTGCTTGTCGGTGACGTTGTTGACGTAGCCGGTGACGCTGTACTTGTCGTCGGCAGTGGCATAGGTCAGGTGCACGTTGGCCAGGGCGTAGCCGTCCTGGTCCAGCCAGTTCCAGTCCGAACGCTGGTAGGCCGAGGTGAAGTACTCCTTGCTCTGGTAGCGCACATCGCCCCCGATATTGATCTTGCCCGGGATGTCCAGCGGCAGGCGGTAGTCCAGGCCCAGGGCGTAGACGTGCTTGGGCGAGCGCACGAAGCTGTTGCCTTTCCACAGGTCGCCGGTGAACTCGGTGTCCAGGTAGGAGGCGCTGAACTGCACCAGCAAGTCGTCGATCGGGCGTGCCTGGATTTCCAGCTCGGCGCCCCTGGCCTTGCCCTGGGCGTCGTTGGCCAGCAGCGAGACGATGCTGCCGCTGGCAGTGGTGGTGGTCGCGCTCACCTGCATGTCGTCGTAGTCGTAGTAGAAGATGTTGGCGTTGGCGTTCAGGCGCCCGTTGAACCATTCCGACTTCAGACCCAGCTCATAGGAGTGCAGGGTTTCCGGGTTGACCGTGCTCAGTTGCTCCAGGCTGCTCGACAAACCGGTGTTGAACGCTCCGGAGCGGAAGCCCTTGGCGTAGCGGGCATACACCCGCAGGTTGTCGGTGAGGCGGTATTCCGGGGTCAGGTCATAGGTGACCGCGCGCCAGGTCTTGTTGCGCCGGGCGTTGCCGTTGGCCCCTGCGTCGGCGATGGCTTGCGGGTCTTGCAGGTTGCCGAAGTCCCACCAGTCGCCGCCGTCGCCGCCGGTGAAACCGCTGCCGGTGTACTGCAGCAGGTCCAGGTCGATGTCCTTTTTCTCCTGGGTCCAGCGCAGACCGCCGGTCAGGGTGAAGGCATCGGTGAAGTCGTAGGCGAGGTTGCCGAACAGCGCGTAGCTGGTGCTGTTGTGGTCGAAGTCGATGCCGGTGTAGGCGGCATCGCTGTCCAGCACCGAGGTGGCCTGTTTGCTGATCAAGGCTTCGTGGAAGGCGTGGGCGCCGACGATCCAGCGCAGGGTTTCGCTGGTCGGCGAGGCCAGGCGCAGCTCCTGGGAGTACTGGCGCCAGCGGTTGTTGGTGTAGGCGTGGCCGCCTTCGACCGGGGTCAGGTCATCGTCGTTGGTGGCGCGCTGGCGGGTCTGGTCGTAGGCGGTGATCGAGGTCAGGCGGTAGTCGCCCAGGTCGTAGTTGAGGGTCAGCGAGGTGCCGTCGTGCTGGACCTTGGATTTGTTCTCGACGTTGCTTTCGATGTAGCGGCGGTGCGGGTCCTGCCGGGTGTAGCCGTTCAGCCAAGGGAAACGGCCCACCGGCAACAGGCCGTTGGCGTTGCCGCGCGACTCGCTGTTGTGGATGTTCCACAGCGCCTCCAGGTCGGGGTTGAGCTTGGCCAGGAACTGCAGGCGGAAAGCCTTGCGGTCGATGGCGTCGTTGTCGCCGCCGATATTGGTGTTGCTGACGAAACCGTCGCGCTCCTTGGAGTAGATCGACACCCGTGCGGCCAGGCGGTCTTCGACCAGGGCGCCGCCGATGGCGCCGTTGACGATCTGCTCGTTCTTGCTGCCGTAGGCGAGGGTGCCGTAGCCGTCGGTGTCGAAGGTGGGCCGCTTGCTGATCACGTTGACCGCGCCGCCGGTGGTGTTCTTGCCGTACAGGGTGCCTTGCGGGCCGCGCAGCACTTCGATGCGGTCGATGTCGAACAGCGGGTCGCCACCGGCCAGCGGTGCGTTGAGGTAGACGTCGTCGGCGTAGATGCCCACCGGGAACACCGTCGCGGCACCGACGTCGCCGGTGCCGACGCCGCGGATGTACCAGCGTGGGCGGTCATCGCCGTCGGGGTTCTTGGCCTGGGCGTTGGGCACGAAGGTCAGGGTTTTGCCGACGTAGTCGGTGGCGGTCTGGCCGAGGTTCTCGCCGCTGACCGCGGTGACGGCGTTGGCGATGTCTTGCACGCTTTCTTCGCGGCGCTGGGCGGTGACTGTGACGGTCTTCAGGGCCGGGCTGGCTGCGGTGGTTGCCGGGGTGTCCTCGGGGGTGGGTTCGGCGGCGAACAGTTGTGGGCTGGCCAGGGCGCCGGTCAGCAGGCTGGCGTGCCACAGGGCGCGGGTGATGGGGTTGATGGGGGTGCGGATGGGCATGGTGGCTCCGTTGTCACTGGCAGAATATTTATGAGGGCGCCACGCGGCGTACTAGGCCATAGCAGACCTTGTGCCAGCTTTTTGCGTTTTCTAGCTTGTTGATTTTTAACGGTTATTTGTTTTTGAGGGTGGGGTGTGTTGAGCGGCGGGCAGTTGATTGCTCATGGGGTGCTGATCTGGCAGCAGTGACGGGGGTGGGATCTTGGGGGGGCAGGTTTACGCGGGGCGTTGGTCTGTTAGTTGCTCGGCGTTCGGCGTTCGGCGTTCGGCGTTCGGTGTTGGGTGTTGGTTTTGGACGTTGTATGCGCATTCATTTGTGATGTCGACGCGTAGTCACCTTTCCGCCCTTACGGCGGGTTACTTTTTTTCTTGGAAAAAAGTAACCAAAAACCGCTCGCTCCATTCATACGGCCCTCCGCTGCGCTTCGGGTCCCTTCGCTCCGGCGTCTTCCGGGCCCGCGCGGCCTCCGACTTGCTGCGCAAGTCTACATCTCGCGCCTTCGGCTACGCCGAAGGGTGCTGCGCACCAGGGCCCTCCAGACGCCTACGCTCAGCCTCCTGAAGTCGCGAAGTTAGGGGCGGCGCCTGGGCTGGCGTTAGCTGTCGCTAGTTGGATTGGTTGGGAACTTAGGATCGCAATCGCTGGCAAGCCAGCTCCCACAAGTTAGTGCGAACTTTCAGCCTTGCGCTGTACCTGTGGGAGCCGGCTTGCCGGCGATAGGGCCCGAACAAACAACACATAAACAACAGCCAAACCTAGATAGCCGCATTACTGCTCTTGATCTGCTCTTGATCTGCTTTTGCTCTTGCTTCTAAGCGCGCAATAGCCCAGGCAACACAAATTGCGACTTCAGGAGGCCGAGTGGAGGTGACTGGAGGGCCCTGGTGCGCAGCACCCTTCGGCGTAGCCGAAGGCGCGAGATGTAGACTTGCGCAGCA
>NZ_JBDJLM010000057.1:0-34270 GCF_039673365.1 Pseudomonas sp. TWI923
GGAGCGAAGGGACCCCGAAGCGCAGCGTAGGGGCCGTATGATGGGAGCGAGCGGCTTTGGTTACTTTGGCCAAGACCAAAGTAACCCGCCGTAAGGGCGGAAAGGTGACTAAGCGTCGACATCGCAAATGAATGCGCATACAACTTCCAAAACCAACAACCAACAACCAATAATTAATGGCTTTTAAGTGCATAGCCGAAGCTATAACTTGAAACTTGAAACTTGAAACTTGAAACTTGAAACTTGAAACTTGAAACTTGAAACTTGAAACCAACGATAACCCAGCTCAAACCTCCCGTAACCCCAACGCCCCCACCACCCCACAAGCAATCGCCATCCCCACCAACTCCGCCAAACTCCCCGCCTGCATCCGCTTCATCACCCGCCCCCGATAAAGGTCAATGGTCTTGACACTGACCCCCAACCGCTCGGCAATCTCCCGATTCCCCAACCCCTGCACCAACGGAATGAACACATCCCGCTCCCGCGGCGTCAGGCTGTCGATCCGCCCCTGCACCTCCTCCACCGCCCCATTCCCCCCCTGGGCACGCCCAAGCGCCGCCTGCACACTGTCCAGCAGCAACTGATCGTTATACGGCTTCTCGATGAAATCACAGGCCCCCGCCTTGAACGCCCGCACCACGATCGGCACATCGGCATGCCCGCTGACAAAGATCAACGGCATGTCCACCCCCCGCTGCTGCAACGCCTGCTGCACCGCCAGCCCACCCATCCCCGGCATGCGCACATCCAGCAACACACAAGCCGGGCCACTACCGTCGCAGGCCTCCAGAAACGCCTGGCCACTGGTAAACGGCAAAGCCTGCAAGCCCACCGACTCGAGCAGCCACACCGTCGAATCGAGCATCCCCGGGTCGTCGTCCACCACATACACCTTCGCTTGCACCACCGCCCCCTCCTTCATGTCCGGTTCACCGCCAGCCGGCAACACAACACCAACCCGCCACCCTCGCCCAGCCGTGCCCACAGACTGCCACCCAAGCCTTCGACAATGCTGCGGCTCATGCTCAACCCCAGGCCCAGGCCATCGGCCTTGCTGGTAGTGAACGGGGTAAAGATCGCCTCCAACTGCTCAGGCGCCACGCCAGGCCCCTGGTCGGCCACCTCCACCAGCAGCCCGTCCTCCTGGCGCCAGGCGCCCAGCAGGATACGCGACGGAAGGCCTGCGTGCTGCTCACGGTTGGCGTCGATGGCATTGCGCAGCAGGTTGAGCAGCACCTGCTCCAGCAACACCCGATCGGCGTACACCGTCGGCAGCTGCGGCCCCAGCCGCTGTTCGATGCGAACCTGCGCAGCACCCGCTTCCCAGGCGCAAAGCCTGAGCACTTCCCCGGCAACCTGGGCGATATCCAGCGCCTGCAGCTGGCGCGGGCCCTTGCGCAGGAAGGCGCGCAGCCGGCGGATCACCTCGGCGGCATGGGTGGCCTGCTGGTTGATCCGTTGCAGGCCCTGGGCAACCCGCTCGCGGGCGTGCGGATCGTGCTCCAGATTGTTCAGGTAGCGCAGGCTGGCATTGCTGTAGTTGAGCACCGCGGCCAGCGGCTGGTTGATCTCGTGGGCGATGCCCGAAGCCAACTCGCCCAGCGTTGCGACTCGAGCGCTATGGGCCAGGTTTTCCTGAGCCTCGATGCGCAGGGTGATATCGCGGGACACGGCGACGATCTCTACCACCGCACCGGTATAGGTTTCGCGGATCGCCCGGCAGGCGATCTCGAACCAACGGTAACGGCCATCGGCATGGCGCACGCGGCAGGTCATGGTGTGGTAGCCGTCCGCCTCCAGCGCCGCACCGGCCTGCAACAGCGCCTGGCGGCGCTCGCGCGGGTGCAGCAGGCTGCGTGCCGGGCTGCCGCGCAATTGCTCCGGCCATACCCCGAGCAGGCGGAAGGCCGCAGGCGTGGCATCGAGAAAGCGCCCGTCCGGGCTGTGCCGGGAAATCAGGTCGGTGGTGTTCTCGGTGATCAGCCGGTACAGCCGTCGGGCCCGGCTGGCCTCGCGCTCACCCTGGCGCTCGCCGCTGGCATCGCGGCAGCGGGCCAGCACCTGTTGGCCGGCGTGATCGGGGATGAAGGTCCACAGCAAGATGCGCTCGCCTACCTGAGCCTCGACCTCGCTTATTGCCCGCCCCTGGCGCAGGCAGGCGCGCACCAGCGCGGCATGATTGCCCGGTAGCCAACTGGCCAGCGGCGGCCCTTCGGCAATCAATGCCTGCAAGGCGGCGTTGAGCTGCAAGGGGCCGGCATCGGCCGCCAGCAGCAGGCTCGGTTGCGGGTCCAGGGCGAGCAAGGGGGAGCAGTCAGGCTTCACGGGAAAAGGCTCTTGTTATAGTAGTTTTACTATATTGCTATAGTCGATCTTCCAGATACCATAGCGGCTCGCGTAAAAAAGCGACAGGGAGGCACGCCCCTCCCACACCCTGATCAGAGCTAACAATCAGCCACCGGGGGTCTAGCGCACGGAGTGCGCCTGCCTCCCCTACAGGAACCGCGCATGTCGATCTTCTCCCAGGGCCTGATGCCCGCACCTGTCAACCACGTCGCCCTCACCCCGCTGAGCTTCATCGAACGCACCGCCGCGGTATATGGCCAGTACCCGGCCGTGATCCATGGTGCCATCCGCCGTGACTGGCGCGAAACCTATGCCCGCTGCCGACGCCTGGCCAGCGCCCTGCAAGGCCGTGGCGTCGGCCGTGGCGACACGGTGGCGGTGATGCTGCCGAACATCCCGGCCATGCTCGAAGCGCACTTCGGCGTACCGATGATCGGCGCGGTGCTCAACACCCTCAACGTGCGCCTGGACGCCGAGGCCATCGCCTTCATGCTGCGCCATGGCGAGGCCAAGGTGCTGATCGGCGACCGCGAGTTCCACGGCGTGATCCGCGATGCCCTGGCCCTGCTGGAACACCCGCCGCTGGTGATCGACGTGGACGACCCGGAATACGGCGAGGGCCAGCCGGTCAGCGACCTGGACTACGAGGCCCTGCTCGCCGAGGGCGACCCGGACTTCGCCTGGGAGTGGCCGGAGGACGAATGGCAGGCGATCTCGCTCAACTACACCTCCGGCACCACCGGCAACCCCAAGGGCGTGGTCTATCACCACCGCGGCGCCTACCTCAACGCCCTGGGCAACCAGATGACCTGGGCCATGGGCCACCGCCCGGTGTACCTGTGGACCCTGCCGATGTTCCACTGCAACGGCTGGTGCTACCCCTGGACCGTCACCGCGCTGGCCGGCACTCACGTGTTCCTGCGCCGGGTCGACCCGCAGAAGATCCTCACGCTGATCCGCGAACACCGGGTCAGCCACCTGTGCGGCGCGCCGATCGTGCTCAATGCCCTGGTCAACATGCCCGACGCCGCCAAGGCCGCCATCGAACACCCGGTGCAGGCGATGGTCGCCGGCGCCGCACCGCCGGCCAAGGTGATCGGTGCGGTGGAAGAAATGGGCATCCACATCACCCACACCTACGGCCTGACCGAGGTCTACGGCCCGGTGACCGTGTGTGCCTGGCATGAGGAATGGGACGCACTGACCCTGGATGAACGGGCGCGGATCAAGTCGCGCCAGGGCGTGCGCTACCCGACCCTGGACGGCCTGATGGTCGCCGACCCGCAAACCCTCGAACCGGTACCGCGCGACGGCAATACCCTGGGTGAGATCTTCATGCGCGGCAACACCGTGATGAAGGGCTACCTGAAGAACCCCGAGGCCACCGCCGAGGCCTTCCGCGGCGGCTGGTTCCACACCGGCGACCTGGCGGTGTGGCATGCCGACGGCTACGTCGAGATCAAGGACCGGCTCAAGGACATCATCATTTCCGGCGGCGAGAACATCTCCACCATCGAGGTCGAGGACGCCCTGTACCGCCACCCGGCCGTGCTCGAAGCCGCCGTGGTGGCGCGCCCCGACGAAAAATGGGGCGAGACGCCTTGCGCCTTCGTCGCCCTCAAGACCGGCCACGGCGGTACCCGCGAAAGCGAAATCGTCGCCTGGTGCCGCGAGCATCTGGCCGGGTTCAAGGTGCCGAAGACCGTGGTGTTCGGCGAATTACCCAAGACCAGCACCGGCAAGATCCAGAAGTACGTACTGCGCGACCGCGCCCGGGCGCTCTGAACCCACCGAATCCTGGGGCTGCTGCGCAGCCCTTTCGCGTCCCCCGGCCGCGCCGGCACAAAAACGCGCCCTGCCTGTAGGAGCGGGCGTGTGTCGCGAAAGGGGCGCACAGCGCCCCCATGCGCCTTACCTTAAGATGAGCCTTGCCATGACCGACTACACCGCCCCTCTGCGCGACATGCACTTCGTCCTCCACGAGGTGTTCCAAGGCCCTGCCCTGTGGGCACGCCTTCCCGCCCTGGCCGAGCGGCTCGATGCCGACACCGCCGACGCCATCCTCGAAGAGGCCGCCCGCCTCACCAGCCAGCTGATCGCCCCGCTCAGCCGTAACGGCGACGAACAGGGCGTGCAGTTCGCCAACGGCGAAGTGCGCACCCCGGACGGTTTCCGGGAAGCCTGGCGCACCTACCGCGAGGGCGGCTGGGTCGGCCTGGGCGGTAACCCCGAGCACGGCGGCATGGGTATGCCGAAAATGCTCGGGGTGCTGTTCGAAGAAATGCTGTACGCCGCCGACAGCAGCTTCAGCCTGTACTCCGCGCTCACCGCCGGCAGTTGCCTGGCCATCGACGCCCACGCCAGCGAACAGCTCAAGGCCACTTACCTGCCAGCGCTGTACCAAGGCCGCTGGGCCGGCACCATGTGCCTGACCGAGCCCCACGCCGGCACCGACCTGGGGCTGATCCGCACCCGCGCCGAACCCCAGGCCGATGGCAGCTATCAACTGAGCGGCAGCAAGATCTTCATCACCGGTGGTGAACAGGACCTCACCGAGAACATCGTCCACCTGGTGCTGGCGCGCCTGCCCGACGCACCGGCCGGCGCCAAGGGCATCTCGCTGTTCCTGGTGCCCAAATACCGGGTCGCAGCCGATGGCAGCCTGGGCGCGCGCAACGGCGCCCACTGCGGGTCGATCGAACACAAGATGGGCATCAAGGCCTCGGCCACCTGCGTGATGAACTTCGACCAGGCCGAGGGTTATCTGGTTGGCGAGGCGAACAAAGGCCTGGCGGCGATGTTCACCATGATGAACTACGAGCGGCTGTCCATCGGCCTGCAGGGCATCGGTTGCGCCGAGGCCTCGTACCAGGCCGCCGCACGTTACGCCAACGAGCGCCTGCAAAGCCGCGCAGCCACAGGCAGCGACGCCCCCGCGCGCAGCGCCGACCCGATCATCGTGCACGGCGATGTGCGGCGCATGCTGCTGACCATGCGCACCCTTACCGAGGGTGGCCGCGCCTTCGCCGTGTACGTCGGGCAACAGCTGGACATCGCCCGTTACGCCGAGGATGCCGGCGAGCGCGAGCGTGCCCAGCGCCAGGTGGCCCTGCTGACGCCAGTGGCCAAGGCATTCTTCACCGACAACGGCCTGGAAAGCTGTGTGCTGGGCCAGCAGGTGTTTGGCGGCCACGGCTACATCCGCGAATGGGGCCAGGAGCAGCGCGTGCGCGACGTGCGCATCGCACAAATCTATGAGGGCACCAACGGTATCCAGGCCCTCGACCTGCTCGGGCGCAAGGTACTGGGCGACGGTGGCCAGGCTCTGGCTGGCCTGGTGGCCGAGATCCGCGCCTTTTGCGTGGACGCCGCGCTGCATCGCGAGGCGCTGCTGGAGGCGCTGGTGCGCCTGGAGCGCGTCAGCCAGTGGCTGCAGGCGCAGGCCCGCACGGATGCCAACCTGGTCAGCGCCTCGGCGGTGGAATACCTGCACCTGTTCGGTTTGACCGCCTATGCCTATATGTGGGCGCGCATGGCCAACGTGGCGCAGGCCCGGCAGGCGCAGGACCCGGCCTTCCATGGCGCCAAGCTCGACTGCGCGGCGTTCTACTTCCAGCGCGTGTTGCCACGTGGCCTGGCCCTGGAAGCCAGCATTCGAGCCGGCAGCGCCAGCCTGTATGGGATGGCTGCAGAGCAGTTCTGAAACCTCGGCCCATCGCGGAACTGCCCCGCGATGGGCTGAAAGCAGATACGAGCCATGCGCAACTACTACGAAATTTCCTACAATTGATAGTCATTCGCCATTAACACGTTCTCGGAAGCCCCCACCCAAGGGTAGAATGCCCGCAAAACCGGGAGCCGTAATGAATCAGGACCGCCTCACCCCCAGCGAAGACGATGCCATCACCGACGCCGCCGCGCATTGGTGCATGCGCCTGCACGCCGAAGACTGCACGGCGGCGGAACAGGCGGCGTTCAGCCAGTGGCTGGCGGCCGACCTGCGGCACGCGCAGGAGTACCAGGCGATGCTGGAGATCTGGCAGACTGCCGACCTGCTGCCACGCAGCGCCCAGGTGGTGGAGCTCAAACCCCGGCAGGCCGCGGCCCGCAATTGGCGGCCATTGGCCTCGGCGGCGGCCATTGCCCTGCTCGCCCTGCCCCTGGCCGGCTGGGTGGGCTGGGAACAAGGCTGGCTGCCCAACGGCTACCAGCATGTCGAAACCACAGACCAGTTGCGCCAGGTACGCCTGAGCGACGGCAGCAGCGTCGAACTCAACCTGCACAGCGAGCTGCGCTACCTGAACTACAAGGACGAACGCCGCGTCACCCTGATCAAGGGCGAGGCGTTCTTCAAGGTCGTGCACGACAGCAGCCACCCCTTCATCGTCCGTGCCGGCAACGGCCAGACCCGGGTCACCGGCACCCAGTTCAACGTGTGGAAATATGAAGACCAGGTCAAGGTGACGCTGGTGGAGGGCTCGGTGCTGGTCAGCAACGATGGCAACGCCGGAGGCTACCGCCTCGGCCCGGGCATGCAGGCCAGCTACCACACCGGTGATTTCGAACCGCAGTTGAGCCAGAGCGACGACTCGGGCAACAGCCTGGCCTGGCGCAGTGGCAAGCTGGTGCTGGACAACCTGAGCCTGGCCCAGGCCTTGCCGGTGATCAACCGCTACCTCGACAAGCCACTGCGCCTGGCCGATGACAGCACTGCCAGGATCCGCATCAGCGGCGTCTACAACACCCGCGAAGTGGCACGCCTGGTCGACACCTTGCCCAAGGTGCTGCCGGTGTACCTCACCCGCAGCAAGGACGGCAGCACCGTCCTCAACCGCATCACCCCGCCGCCAAGCCGCGGCTGAGTCAATCCAGCACGATCCCGGTAGGAGCGGCCTTGTGCCGCGAACGGGCTGCGCAGCGGCCCCAGGATCTCTGCACCATGCAAGATTGCCGGGGGTGCTGCGCAGCCCTTCGCGGCACAAGGCCGCTCCTACAGAGCCCAGCGCAGCGCCGCTCGACAGGCTTCACAAGGTCATCGCCGCCAACCAGCCAAACGCCAGCAACGGCAGGTTGTAATGGATGAACGTCGGCACCACGGTGTCCCAGATATGGTGGTGCTGGCCATCCACGTTCAGCCCCGAGGTCGGCCCCAAGGTTGAATCCGAAGCTGGCGAACCGGCATCGCCCAAGGCACCGGCGGTACCGACGATACACACCGTGGCCACCGGGTCGAAGCCCAGTTGCACGCACAGCGGCACGAAGATCGCTGCCAGGATCGGCACGGTGGAGAACGACGAGCCGATGCCCATGGTCACCAGCAACCCCACCAGCAGCATCAGCAAGGCGCCGATACCCTTGCTGTGGTCGATCCACTGCGCCGAGGTCTCGACCAGGGTCTTCACTTCACCGGTGGCCTTCATCACATCGGCAAAGCCCGAGGCGGCGATCATGATGAAGCCGATCATCGCCATCATCTTCATGCCCTCGGTGAACAGGTCGTCGGTGTCCTTCCAGCGCACGATGCCCGACAGCGAGAAGATCAAAAAACCCACCATCGCGCCGATGATCATCGAGTCCAGCCACAACTGGATGATGAACGCCGCACCGATGGCCACACCGGCGACCACCAGGGTCAGCGGGTTGTATTGCACGCTGACCTGCTCGACCTCTTCGATGCGCGCCAGGTCGTAGTCGCGCTTCTTGCGATAGCTGACGAACACGGCCAGCAGCAGGCCAGCGAGCATGCCGGCCGCCGGGATGGCCATGGCGTGGGTGACATTGACCCCGCTCACGTCCACGCCCGCGCGGGCGACGTTGGCCAGCAGGATCTCGTTGAGGAAGATGTTGCCAAAGCCCACCGGCAGGAACATGTACGGGGTGATCAGGCCGAAGGTGATCACACAGGCGATCAGCCGGCGGTCGATGCGCAGGCGCGTCAGTACATATAAAAGCGGTGGCACCAGCAACGGAATGAAGGCGATGTGGATCGGCAGGATGTTCTGCGACGAAACCGCCACCACCAGCATCAGGCCGATCAGCAGCCATTTGACCTTGCCGCCATCGGCATGCCCCTGACGGTCGATCATCGCCAGGGCGCGGTCGGCCAGGGCATGGGCCAGGCCCGATTTGGCGATGGCCACCGCGAAGGCGCCAAGCAGCGCATACGACAACGCCACCGTGGCACCGCCACCCAGGCCACCGTTGAAGGCCTTGAGCGTGCCCTCGATACCCAGGCCTCCGACCAGGCCACCGGCCAGGGCGCCGATGATCAGCGCGATGACCACATGCACGCGGGACAGGCTCAGGATCAGCATGAGCCCGACCGCGGCAATCACTGCATTCATGGTGTGCAAACCTCTTTACGACAGACAAAAAGCGAGCGTTCCGGCGACAGCTGCGCGCAGGCAGTGGCCGGACCAGGGGATGTTGTTATGAAGGGCGCACACTCTGAAGCACAGGCCAGCAGAAGTCAAAAGCGTCTGCGCCGCGCGTCCTTGTAGGACATAGACGAAAGTAGCGGGTTTAAATTGAACGTTTGAATAAAGAAAAATCCTGCAGCGCCGATACAGCATGCAGCATCAAACCTATTACAAGGGATTTGCCCCAATGCCTGCGCTGCGACAACTCTCCATCCAATGGAAGATCACCCTGCTGGCCGGCCTGTGCCTGGCCAGTATCGTCACCTTGCTGGTCGGCCTTTCGCTGTACCGCATGGACCACAGTTCCGACCTGGTCAAGGCCAGCAGCATGCACATGCTCAGCGAAGCGGCGCAGTCGCGCATCGAATCGCAAGGTGAAGTGCAGGCCCTGAACATCCGCCGCCAGTTCATGGACGCCTACCAATACGGCGCTGGTTTTGCCCGCCAGGTACTGTTCCTGCGCGAACAGGCGGAAAAACGCTTCCTCGACGCCTACGACCTGCGCCAGGACATGACCGCCCAGGTGCGTGCCGCGCTGCAGGCCAACCCTGACCTGCTCGGCCTGTCGCTGGTATTCGAGCCCGGCGCACTGGACGGCAAGGACAAGCTGTTCACCGGCCAGGCGGAACTGGGCAGCAACGAGACTGGCCGCTTCGCCCTGTACTGGTCGCAACCGCGCGCCGGCCAGTTGACCTCGATGGCACTGCCCGAGCACGACATGGCCAATACCGAAGTCGGCCCCAGCGGCCAGCCGGCCAACACCTGGTGGGTGTGCCCACGCAGCACCGGCACGGTGTGCGTGGTCGAGCCGTACTTCTACGACATCGACGGCCAGCGCGTGCTGATGACCAGCATCGTGTTCCCGCTCAAGAGCAACGGCAAGGTGATCGCCACCCTGTCCATCGACATCAACCTCAACAGCCTGCAGGCCCTGAGCGAGTCGGCCAGCCGTGGCCTGTACGAAGGCCGCACCACGGTCGGCATCCTCAGCCCGGTCGGCTTGCTGGCCGGCTACAGCGCCGATGCCGGCAAGCTGGCCCAGCGCCTGGACCAGGTCGACACCGCGCAAGGCGCGGAGCTGGTGCGCAAGCTGGCCGAAGGCAAGTTGCAGATCCTGCATGGCGCGCAACGCCTGAAAGTGCTGGCCGCCTTCGAGCCGATCCCCGGCGGCAAGCCGTGGGGCGTGCTGCTGGACGTACCGGAAAGCGCCCTGACCGGCCCGGCCGAAACGCTCAAGCAGGAACTCGACGCCCTCAATACCAGCGGCACCCTGCTGGAACTGGGCCTGGGCCTGGCCGCCGCCATCGCCGGCCTGCTGCTGGTGTGGCTGATGGCCCGCACCGTGACCAGGCCGATCCTCGGCGTGGCCGCCATGCTCAAGGACATCGCCAGCGGCGAAGGCGACCTGACCCGCCGCCTGCAATACGACAAGCGCGACGAGCTGGGCGAGCTGGCCGGCTGGTTCAACCGCTTCCTCGACAAGCTGCAGCCGACCATCGCCGAAGTGAAGCGCTCGGTGCAGGCCGCCCGTGGCACCGCTGACCAGTCCGCGGCCATCGCCACCCAGACCAGCGCCGGCATGGAGCAGCAGTACCGCCAGGTGGACCAGGTGGCCACCGCCTCCCACGAAATGAGCGCCACCGCCCAGGACGTCGCCCGCAGCGCGGCCCAGGCCGCACAGGCCGCCCGCGACGCCGATCAGGCCACCCGCGAAGGCCTGGCGGTGATCGACCGCACCACCACCAGCATCGACACCCTGGCCGCCGACATGAGCAGCGCCATGGCCGAGGTCGAAGGCCTGGCGCAGAACAGCGAGAAGATCGGCTCGGTACTGGAAGTGATCCGCTCGATCGCCGAGCAGACCAACCTGCTGGCGCTCAACGCCGCCATCGAAGCGGCCCGTGCCGGTGAAGCCGGGCGCGGTTTTGCGGTGGTCGCCGATGAAGTGCGCAACCTCGCCCGCCGTACCCAGGAGTCGGTGGAAGAGACCCGCCAGGTGATCGAGGCGCTGCAGGCCGGTACCCGCGATGTGGTCGGCGCCATGAACAGCAGCCACCGCCAGGCCCAAGGCGGTGTCGAGCAGGTCGGCCAGGCGGCCACCGCGTTGCAGCGCATTGGCCAGGCAGTGACGGTGATCACCGACATGAACCTGCAGATCGCCAGCGCTGCCGAAGAGCAGAGCGCGGTGGCCGAAGAGATCAACAGCAACGTCGCCACCATCCGCGACGTCACCGAGTCGCTGTCGGGCCAGGCCAACGAATCGGCGCGGGTCAGCCAGTCGCTGAACAGCCTGGCCAACCAGCAGCAGGGGTTGATGGATCAATTCCGGGTGTGAGCCCAAGGTTTGCGGGCGCGCCTTGGTGCGCCCGCAGGCCGGCCCCATGCTACAACTCATCCCTCCCAGTCTGGCCACTGGCCAGAATAGTATCGAGCAACGCCATGGCACCCTCGACATTCGGCCTGGCTCCCATCGGCAACTTGGTCTCGCCAGGAAGCGTGGCGTCCTGATACCCGGACTTCATCACCAGCAGGTGCATCTGGTCGCCGTTGAGGTAGATATGGTGCCGCTCGATGGCATAGGCCTGGATCAGGCTCAACGCACCTGCGACCATCGGCGTCGCCGCCGAAGTGCCGTTGTAGAAGTCGGTGTAGTCACGGTTTGTTCCAGACTTGTCCTGCAGGTCCCTGTCGTGAAGCGCGCCCAACGTCACGACACCATCTCCCCAACCGTTGAGCATCCGGTACGGATACCGGAAGTTCGACCACTCGCTGGGCTCGCCAGACCATGAATGGCAAGCGCCAACCACGATGGCGCCAGCATCGCCATGATTGTCGAAGTGCGGCCAGGCCGAAAGGTCGACACCACGTCCCTTGACTGCTCCCACAGCCGCATTGTCTGCCCTGTGACCGTTGCCGGCGGCGCAAACCACCACCGCGCCTCGCGCGTTGAGGCCTTGAATGAGTTGCCACCACAACTGAGAGTGAAGGGTCGGCAGACGAGTGCCTGGCATGCCAGTGGCCTCGACCTCCCGGTTGAACGCCACGACATCGCCCGGCAGCACCAGGCGCATCAATGCCTTGAGCGTCTGCAAGTTGGCACTTCGGTTGTGGTAAACGTACAACTGCGCGCCATGGGCGATACCGGTTGTACCAAAGCCGTTGGCCTTCGCGACCAAAAGCCCCGCTGCACCGGTGCCATGCACCAGATCGTCATTGGGCCCGGCTACGACCACATGAAGTTGCGTGGAACCTGGCAGGTCCTCGTGATCCTTGCTCAGCCCACCATCGGTCAAGTGGATACGAACCCCCTTGCCTGCCACCTTCCGCTCCCAGGCCTGGCGAACGTTGAGGCCTTTGGTTGTCGTACCGGGCTCGTCCAGGTAGGTTTGCAGCGCTTCGAAGTCTGGCGTCGGACGGGCATTTTCATTCGCTCTGTTACCCAGCACCACAACGCCTCCGGTAAACAGGGTCGCCAGTAAACCAGCGGCACCTAATCCCAGGAGCGAAGAGCCTGCAACCTTCGGCAGAAGCTGCACACTGAGCACATAATCCAGCGACGACAGCGTCCAGCCCAGGGCGACAAAGGTATCGTTGAGCATGCTGTCGGGTTGCTCGATACGGTAATACGGCGCCAGGACGGCCAATGCCGGGTCGTCTCGCTCATCGGCGTCAAGCACGGGCTGCCATTTGATTACCTCCCCCAGCTTGGGCCACAGATTCGCCAGACGAGAGCCCGACGAGGGCTCCATATCCGCCGCGAATCGTTCTGCGCCGCCTTCGGCAAATGCCAACACCAGCGGGCCCGGTGCCGGGCCGGAATTGATTGCTGGGTGCCCTTGCAGGGCGCCATCTCCCAGAGCCGGCAAGTTATGCGCTTTGTTCCCGATGCTGCGTTCGCTCCGACTCGGTACGGGGCCTAGCGAAACATCATCGAGCAAGTGCCGCGTCGCTTCTGCGGCCTTGATATCGAACATCAATGGAGCGAACGCCTGGCTCCCTTTCCCTGTGCTGTCCAACCAAGTCACCGTTGGCGTTATCGAGAACGTACCGGCTGAGGCCGCCACACTAAACGTGGCGGGGCAATCATAGTCCTCCAATCGACCGCTGCTGGCCTGGCCCGTGACCGTCCTGCCCTCGAGCCGCCGGGGCCGACCGTCAATGACCGTTCGCAATACGTAGCGAATGCTCTTGACCTTGCCAAGATCGGCCCCCACGCAACGCACGAACAACAAACCATCAAATTGAAAGTTGCGGTAATGCACGAAACCTAAATCATCCATCCTTAGAACCTTGTTTTTCCAGTTGAGCGAAGTGCATGTCCGGGCATGCCGGATGATCAATTGTGGGGAGACGGTGGCATGAGTTGCAGCCTGCAAGCATTCCCCGTGAAGCTCAACGTTGCTGGTGCGCCCGCCCCGTACAGGTCAACGCGTCAGCTGAGTTCAGCCAATCGTTGAACGGCCTTGCAAAGCAGCATCAGGGCTCCATGGATCAGTGCCCGCAGGTCCGCTTCCCGAACGGCTGTACACGGCTCACAGCTCGTCCCTACGCGAATGGAAACGGCCACCACCGAGCAGGCGATCGAGCATTACCAGCGCGCCCTGCACATCCGGGCGATGCCCCATGGGAAGCACATCGGTGCCCGGCAGCGTTGCGTCCTGATAACCCGAGGCGGAGACCAGCAGGTGCATCTGGTCGCCGTCCAGGTAGACATGATGCTGTTCGATCGCATACGACTGGATCAGTGCCAAGGCACCGGCCACCAAAGGCGTCGCGCTGGACGTCCCGGCATAAGTGTCGGTGTAGTCCCGATCATGGCCGGATTTGTCCTGGAGCTTGCCATAGCCCAGGGTGACCACGCTGTCCCCCCAGGCGTTGAGCATGCGGTGGCGATAATTGAAATTGGAGTACTGGTGCGGCTTGCCATCCCAGGAGTGACATGCGCCGACCAGAATGCAACCTGCGTCGCCATGATCGTCGAAGAACCGCCACTGCGAGAGGTCTACGCCGTAGCCACGCACCGTCCCTTTGTCCTCGCGCGACGCCGAGCTGCCGTTGGCGGCGGCGTTGAGCACCACCGCACCACGCTGGCTGAGCGACTGCATCACATCCCACCAAGGGCGCTCATGCAGCGACGGCAGAACGGTCGTCAGCACGGCCGGGTTGGCGGCCTGCCGATTGATGCCGACGATGTCGCCAGGCTGCACCTGCAACAGCAGATTCTTCAGCGTCTGGGTGGCACCTGCGACATCGCTGGCGCGGTTGTCGTGCACAAAGAGTTCGCTGCCATGGGCGATGCCGGTCACGCCCAGGCCGTTGCGTGCGGCCACCATGATTCCAAGCGACGCAGTGCCATGCTCGGGATCATCATTGGGCGTGGCGGACACGATCTGCAGTTTCGGATTGCCGCGCAGTTCTTCATGGTTGGGGAAAAGGCCGCCATCGCTGAAGTGGATTCGCGCGCCCTTGCCTGTCACCTGTTCGGCCCAGACCTTGCGGATATTCAGGCCCTGCCAGCGGGCCCCGGGTTCGTCTAGGTAGTACTGTCGCGCTTCGAAATCTGCTGTTGGCTGCGCATCGTCATACGCCCTGTTGCCCAGCACCAGCGCGCCGCCTGTCAACAGCGTTGCCAGCAACGCCGCGCCTCCCAGCAACAACAGTGGGGTCGCGCTCGTGGCTGGGGCAGGCAGCAACGAGTCCACGTACTCCAGCGCCGCGAATGTTCTGAGCAACGCGTGATAGGTCTCGACTGACATGGCGCCGGGCTGTTCCATCCAGCAGTAAGGGCGCAAGGCAGCGAGCCGTGGGTCCTCGCGCTCCGCTGGCTCGAGCACCGGCCGCAGGACGAGCTGAGCCCCCAGGTTCGGCCACCGACGGGCCAGCGGCGCGTTCGAGCCGGGTCGCAGATCTTGGCGCAATTGTGCCAGGCCATCCTCACGGAACTTGATCAGCAGCGGCGCACAGCGACCGTCCGGGCCAACCGCAGGCAGCGGCGCCAAACGCTGGCCATAGGGGTCGTCGACAAACCTGTCGTCCTCCTTGCGGACAACGGCATGCCGGCGCTGTCGGCGTCCGTTGGCCAGGGGCACCTTGTCGAGAATGCGCCTGTCCAGGTCCTCTTCGACGATATCAATGGCCAGCGCAGGCAGATCGATCACCCCTTGCGCCCCGACGGGGTGATTCATTGCCCGGGCCTCCTTCTCCAACAGGATGACCCTCGGCGTGATCCGATACTGCCCTGCTCGCGCCGAAGTGAGCAGGCTGGCCGGGCACCCGTGGTCGGCCAGCGAGCCGGTGCGGGCAAAGGAGCGCGCAGAAACACCGGCCAGCTGCTCCGTGCCTGCCGCGGTAACCCGCTGCAGCTCGTAGCGGATACGGGCAACCTTGGCCAGATCGTCGCCCTGGCAGCGGACATGAAACCTGCCGTCGAAACGGAAGTTGCGGTAGTAGACAAAATCAAGAGCCAAGTTCATCGATCGCTCCTTCGAAAGGGGTTGGGGGGGCACGTGGATCGCCATTGTCGACACTGGCAACCGCCTTACCCAGCCTGCACGCCTTCCTCCATGCCTGGGGCTGCCGACTGCGACCGTCGTCTACACTTCCCCCACCTGGCCCCCCGTAGAGGTGTCGATGAAACAGATCCAAAGCCTGCTTGCCAGCCTGCTCCTGGTGTGTGGCCTGGGCACCTTCGCTCCCGCCGTAGCCACACAACCGCCCCCGATCCACTTCGGCGACATCACCTGGGAAAGCGGCGCACTGACCACCGAGATCCTGCGCCTGATCGTCGAGCGCGGTTACGGCTACCCCACCGACACCCTGCCCGGCACCTCGGTGAGCATGGAAGTGGCGCTGGCACGCAACGACCTGCAGGTGATCGCCGAGGAATGGGCCGGGCGCAGCCCCGCCTGGGTCAAGGCCGAGCAGGCCGGCCAGGTGTTCGCCCTGGGCGATACGGTAAAAAACGCCGAGGAAGGCTGGTGGGTGCCGGCCTACGTGATCAAAGGCGACCCTTCACGTGGCCTGAAGCCATTGGCCCCGGACCTTAAGAATGTTGCCGACCTCAAGCGCTACCCGCAGGTGTTCCGCGACCCTGAGGTGCCAGACAAAGGCCGTTTCCTCAACAGCCCCAGCGGCTGGACCTCCGAGACAGTCAACAGCCAGAAGCTCAAGGCCTATGGCCTGGACACCCTGTACAACAACTTCCGCAGCGGCACCGGCGCAGCCCTCGACGCCGAGATCACCTCGGCGATCCGCCGCGGCCAGCCGGTGCTGTTCTATTACTGGAGCCCGACCCCGCTGATGGGGCGTCATGAACTCGTGCGCCTGGAAGAACCGGCGTTCGACGCGGCGGCCTGGGCCACCCTTACCGATGCCAACAACCCCAACCCGCAAGGCAGCAGCTCGCTGCCAGCCAAGTTGTCGATCGGCGTCTCCAAGGCCTTCCATGACCAGTACCCCGACCTGGTGGCCGTGTTCGAAAAAGTCGACCTGCCCATCGACACCCTGAACAGAACCCTCGCCCACATGAGCGAAACCCGCCAGAAACCACGTGAGGCAGCCCTCGCCTTCCTGCGCGAACACCCCGAGGTATGGAAGGCCTGGCTGCCCGCCGACAAGGCCGCCAAGGTCGGGGCCGGCCTATG
The DNA here is from genome assembly GCF_039673365.1 of Pseudomonas sp. TWI923. Classification (NCBI taxonomy): domain Bacteria; kingdom Pseudomonadati; phylum Pseudomonadota; class Gammaproteobacteria; order Pseudomonadales; family Pseudomonadaceae; genus Pseudomonas; species Pseudomonas sp. TWI923. The sequence continues at coordinate 16,412 of NZ_JBDJLM010000057.1, forward strand.
AGCGGCGGCTTCCCCGAAGCCCTGCAATACTCCTTCGCGCCCTCGGTCAACCGCCTGGTCGACTGGCTGGTGCTGCACTACGGCGACCAGTTGCGCGGCGTCTCCGAGCAGTTGCTGCAACTGCTGGTCGCCCTGGAAAGCCTGCTGCGGCTGCTGCCCTGGTGGCTGCTGTTGCTGCTGGTCGGGCTGCTGGCCTGGCACGCCAGCCGCAGCTTGCTGCGCGCCGTGGCCCTGACCGGGCTGCTGGCGCTGATCGGGGTGCTGGGGCTGTGGGACAAACTGTTGCAGACCCTCGCCCTGGTACTGGTGAGCACCGGCCTGTGCGTGCTGATCGGCGTGCCGCTGGGCATCCTGCTGGCCACCCGCCCGCTGGCCCGGCGCCTGCTGCTGCCGGTGCTCGACGTCATGCAGACCCTACCCGCCTTCGTCTACCTGATCCCGGTATTGATGCTGTTCGGCCTGGGCAAGGTGCCGGCGGTGTTCGCCACCCTGATCTACGCCCTGCCGCCGCTGGTGCGCCTGACCCAGCTGGGCCTGGCACAGATCGACCCGTCATTGCTGCAGGCCGCTCACGGCCTGGGCGCCGGCCGCTGGCAGCGCTTGCGGCGCATCGCCCTGCCGCTGGCACTGCCGAGCATCATGGCCGGGCTCAACCAGTCGGTGATGATGGCGCTGTCGATGGTGGTGGTGGCCTCGATGATCGGCGCCCGCGGGCTGGGCGAGGACGTGCTGGCCGGCATCCAGACGCTGAACGTCGGCCAGGGCGTCGAGGCGGGGCTGGCGATCGTCGCCCTGGCGATGGTGATCGACCGGATCAGCCAGGCGTACGGGCGCGCTGGGCGTTGAGGCCGCTATTGCAGTATCGTGCCCTCTGCTCATTGCAAGCACCCCCGGAGTTCCCGCGTGTCCCTCAAAGCCCTGCGCACCCTGGTGACCATCGCCCGCCACGGCACCTTCACCCGCGCCGCCGACCTGCTCAGCCTCACGCCCTCGGCGGTGAGCCTGCACATCAAGACCCTGGAAGACGAACTGCAGGTCACCCTGTTCGACCGCAGCCGCCGGCAAGTCGTGCTGACCGAGGCCGGGCAACTGGCCGTGGCCCGTGCCGAGAGCATCCTCGGCGCCTATGACGAACTGGCCGACACCCTCGCCAGCGGCCCCAGCCTGCGTGGCCGGCTGCGCATCGGCGCGATCCACACCGTGCTGGCGCGGCGCCTGCCACGAGCCTTGGTGTGGATCAAGGCGCACCATCCGCAGCTGCATATCAGCGTGGTCTCGGGCATGTCGGCGGAGCTGGCCCGGCGCGTCGAGGACGGCGAACTGGATGCGGCGATCACCACCGAGCCGGTCAGCCCCTACCCGCAGAGCCTGCAATTCACCCCGCTGTTCGAGGACCGCTTCTGGGCCATCGCCAGCCCCGAGCTGGCCGGGCAAAGCGTGCCGGCGCTGCTCGCCAGCCAGCCGTTCCTGCGCTTCGACAAGCGCGCCTGGGCCGGCCGGCAGATCGAACAGGAGCTGCGCCGCCAGCGCCTGCAGGTCAGCGAGCAGATGGAACTGGACAGCCAGGAGGCCCTGGCACGCATGGCGGCCATGGGCCTGGGGGTGGCGGTCATCCCCATGAGCGACGACGACCTCGAACGCCTCCCGCCGGCCAGCGTGCAGCCGTTCGGCGAACCGCAACTGACCCGGCGCGTGGTGTTGCTGGAACATGAGAAGAGCCAGCGGCGGCATTTGAGTGCGGTGTTGAAGACAGCCCTGGAGGTTTGAGCGAGGCGTTGTGGAGCAGCTGCCTTCTTGTAGGAGCGGCCTTGTGTCGCGAAAGGGCTGCACAGCAGCCCCGGCAATCTTGCATGAAGCAGAGATCCTGGGGCTGCTGCGCAGCCCTTTCGCGACACAAGGCCGCTCCTACAGTAAGAAAGTTGCTCCCAGGCTGTAAGGATTGATGCAGTTTTTCTCAACAGTAACTGCAGAAAACAGCGTTTTTTCTGTTCACTCCCCTCCGCTACCCTGTGCCGGTACCCGACCACGGACTGCCGACCATGCTCCATCTGCTGCTGACCACCCTCGTCCCGATCATCCTGCTCATCGCCCTGGGCACTTGGCTGCGGGTGCGCGGTTTTCTCGCCGAAACCTTCTGGCCCGGCGCCGAGCGCCTGAGCTACTACGTGCTTCTGCCGTCGCTGTTCCTGCACGGCCTGGCCACCGCCAACCTCGACGGCGTGCCGATACTGGGCATGGTTGGCGTGCTGATGCTCTCGACCCTGCTCGGCGCCCTGCTGCTGGTGCTGTACCAGAGTGCAGCCAGCCATGACGGTGCCGACTTCACCTCGGTGTTCCAGGGCGGCGTGCGCTTCAACAACTACATCGGCGCCACTTTGGCCGCAGGCATCTATGGCAGTGCCGGGATTGCCCTGGCGGCGGTGGCCAACGCCGCCATCGTGCCGCTGGTCAACCTGCTCTGTGTGCTGGTGTTTGCCCGCTTCAGCGCCCGCCACAGCTCGCCGGCCACGGTGCTCAAGGCGATCTTCGCCAACCCCTTGATCGTCGGCTGCGCCGGTGGCCTGCTGCTGCGGGTGAGTGGCCTGGGTTTACCGGCAGGGCTGGAGCCGACCGTCAAGGCGCTCGGCCAGGCCGCCCTGCCGCTGGGCCTTTTGTGCGTCGGCGCGGCCCTGGGTGGCGCACGCCTGGGCCAACAGGTGAAGCCTTTGCTGGCGGCCTCGCTGTTCAAGTTCCTGGTCATGCCGCTGACCACCTGGGGCCTGTGCCGGCTGCTCGGCCTCGGCGGCCAGGCGGCGGTGGTGGCGGTGCTGTTCCAGGCCCTGCCGACCGCCTCGTCGTCCTATGTGATGGCCCGGCAGATGGGCGGCAACGCACCGCTGATGGCCACCATCATCGCCCTGCAGACCATGGCCGCCGCCCTCACCCTGCCGCTGGTGCTGAGCCTGACGCTGAGTTGAATCCGCCCGTCTAGACTGTCATCAGCCCACCACTCGGAACCTCGACCATGCGCCTTTCGTGGATGCTGTTCGGCTTGTCGCTAACCCTGCTTGCTGGCCCGCTCACCGCCGCCGACAGCCAGAAGGCCGCCGTCGCCGAAGACAAGGCGCAAGTGCTGGAGGAAAAGGTGGTGGAGGACGCGCCGCCACCGAAAAAGGCCGAGACCATCACCCCCACCGAAGTGCAGGCGGTCGACCCGGCCGGCCAGGCACCGATGGACGACAGCATCACCTGTCTGGCCCGCACCATCTACTGGGAAGCCAAGGGCGCCGACAGCGAGGACATGAGCGCGGTGGCCAGCGTGGTGCTCAACCGCCTGGGCCATGACGGTTTCCCCAACACCATCTGCGGCGTGGTCAAGCAAGGGGTGGAGAGCAAGAGCTGCCAGTTTTCCTGGTGGTGCGACGGGCGCCCCGACCAGGTGGAAGAGGAACAACGTTACGCGGTGGCCAAGGAGATCGCGCGCAAGGCCCTGAACCAGCAGCTCAAGGACCCTACGGATGGTGCGCTGTACTTCCATGACCGCACCGTACATCCCGACTGGGCCAAGACTTACCGGCAGACGGCACAAACCACCCATTTCCTGTTCTACAAGCCGAACCAGGCGCTGGCGCGTTGAGGGTACGGCGCTGGGTGCAGCATGGATCGCACTTTTGCGCCGGCAGGCGGTCTACCCACCCCTACACCGCATCACAACGAATGACCAAGGGTTCACAGCCCTGCACATCGCTGGGCCAAAAGCCCTGCGCTTGTGTAGGATGGGCAGCGCACAAGCAGACGCTGCCAGTACAGGGAGATCCACATGCGCGTCCCATCCGTTGCCTGCTTCTTCGGCCTGTCGCTGGGCCTGCTCGCCTCGACCGGTGCCCAGGCCATCAGCGGCGAAGAAGCGCAACTGATCGATACGATCAACGTCTACCGCAGCCAGTCCCAGCACTGTGGCGGCGGGGCCTCGCTGGAGTTGCCGCCGCTCAACAGCGACACCCGCCTGGCGCTGTCGCCCGAAGGCACCCGTGACCTGCAGCAGGCCATGAGCCGCGCCGCCTACCCCATGGTCAACGTGCAGGCCATCAGCCTGTCCGGGCCGCGCGATGCGAAAGCGGCGATGAAGGCCATCGAAGAGAGCTTCTGCCAGGTGGTGCTCGACCCGCAGTTCATCGACATCGGCGTCAGCCAGGAGGGCCGCGACTGGCGCATCGTGCTCGCCCGGCCGCTGCTCAGTGGGCGCCTGGGCGACTGGCAGGCCGAGGGGCAGAAGCTGCTGCAGGAGATCAACGCTGCCCGCGGCGTACCGCGCCAGTGCGGTGGCCAGCCCTTCCCCGCCGCCAAGCCGCTGACCTGGAACAGCGTGCTGGCCGGCGTCGCCGCCAACCACTCGCGCAACATGGCCAACCAGAATTTCTTCGATCACATCGATCGCGACGGTCGCACCCCGGATGACCGCGCCGACCTGGCCGACTACAACTACCAGCAGCTTGGCGAAAACATCGCCGCCGGGAGCGATACCGCACGCAAGGTGGTCGATGGCTGGCTGGCCAGCCCCGGGCATTGCGCCACCCTGATGAACCCGGACTACCGCGACCTCGGCGCCGCCTACGCGACAGACCCGAAAAGCGACGCAGGGATCTACTGGACCGGGATGTTCGGCACACCGCAAAAAGACTAGACCGGCCAGCCCGCCTCGCCGCCCCGGCCGAAGTAGACCGACGGCGAAACCCCCAGCGTGCGCCGGAACATAGCGCTGAACGCGCTGGGGCTGTCGTAGCCCTGGTCCAGCGCCACCTCAAGCACCGAATGCCCAGCCGCCAGCGCATCCAGCCCGGCCAGCAGGCGCATGCGCCGCAGCCACTGCACCAGGCTCAGGCCCGTCTCGCGCTGGAACGCGCGGGTCAGGGTGCGGGCATTGAGCCCACAGTGCGCCGCCGCCCGGGCCAGGCTCCAGTCCTCTGCCGGCGCCAGCCGCAGCGCCTCGCACAGCGCCTGCAAGGCCGGCGAGCGTGGGCTGGGCACATGCAGGGCGGCCACCGGCAACACGCGGATCTCATCGAGGATCAGTTGCATGATCCGCGCCTCCCGCCCATGGGCCGGGTGATCGGGTGCTATGTCCATGGCCCGGATGATCAGCTCGCGCAGCAGCGGCGAGATCTCGATCACCTGGCACTGGCGCGGCAGGTCCGGGCGCGCATCAGCGTCGACGAACAGGGTGCGCATACGCACCACGCCGGCCATCCTCAATTCATGCTCGCTCGCAGCCGGCACCCACACCCCACGCCCGGGCGGCACCACCCAGTTGCCCTCCCGGGCAGTGACCGTAATCACGCCGCTGATGGCGTGGATCAGCTGCGCGCGGTCGTGGCAGTGCGCAGCGATGTGCTCGCCGTGGCGGTAGTTCTCGGCGAGTGGGAGGATGATCGGGCGGGGCATGGGGAGTGTTCCGCAGTCAGTGAATGGCCATATTGGCAGGCTGCCAGGGGAATTTCACTGGCCTGCATGAGGTGGCGCACGCAAGTGCGATGGGTAAACGAGCTATCAACGACTGCGCAACAACAACGCCGCCAGCGCGCACCCCAGCAACGCCACGCAAGCCAGGAAGAACGCATCCGAGTAAGCCATCAGGTACGCCTGCTCGCGCACGCTGCGGTCGATCAGCGCCAAGGTCTGCATGACCTCGGGCGACTGCGGGTCGACCATCCCGCCCGGCAGCCGCTGCTGCAACGCGCCGTCGAACAGCGTCAGCCCCTCGCCGATGCGCACCGAATGGAAGCGCTCGCGCTGCGACACCAGTTGCGTCAACAAGGCCGTGCCCAAGGCACCACCCAGGTTGCGCAGCATCGAGATCAACGCCGAGGCCGAGCCGGCCTGGGCCTTGTCCAGGCCTTTGACCGCCAGTACCGACAACGCCACCATGATCAGCGGCTGGCCAATGCCGCGCACCACCGTGGAGGGAATGATCACGTTGCTGCCCGCATCCACCGTCAGTTGCGCGCCCAGCCAGCAGCCCAGGGCCATGATGGCGAAACCGCCGGCCACCAGCAGCTTGGCGTTGAGCCAGCGCATCAGGCGCGGCAGCAGCGGCGCCAGTAGAAGCTGCACCAGGCCATAGGCGATCAGGCTCTTGCCGATCTCGCTGGCGCTGTAGCCCTGCACCAGCGACAGGTAGTTGGGCACCAGGAACACCAGGCCAAAGGTTGCCGCACCGAACACCGCCATGGCCAGGCTGGCGACGCCGAAGTTGTAGCCGCCCAACAGCCGCAGGTTGATGAACGGACGCGCGCCCCAAAGCTGGCGCTGGATGAAAAGCGCCAAGGCAAAACCGGCGACCAGGCTGAAGGTGATGATGAAGGGCGAATCGAACCAGTCCTTGCGCCCCCCCTCCTCCAGCACGATCTGCAGCGCGCCCAGGCCCAGCGCCATGGCCGCGATGCCGAGCCAGTCGGCCTTGCGCAACGCGCCGTGATCACCGGCCTGGCGCCTGATGGACCAGGCCACCGCCGCCAGCAGGGCGATTCCCGGCGGCAATTGCAACAGGAAGATCCACCGCCAGGAGTACAGGTCGGTAAGCCAGCCGCCGATCGATGGCCCGGCGGCCTGGGCCACGCTGTTGGCCAGGCTGAACAGCGCCATGCCCAGGGGCAGGCGGCTGGCCGGCAGTTCGGTGATGATCAGTTGCATCGACAACGGAATCAGCACCGCGCCGGAAGCCCCCTGGATCACCCGCAAGCTGATCATTGCCGCAAGGCTTGGGGCCAGGGCGCAACTGACCGAACTGGCCAGGAACACCAGGGAGCCCACCAGCATCACCCGGCGCAGCGAAAACACCTGCACCAGCCAGGCGGTCAGCGGGATCATGCTGATCTCTGCCACCAGGTAGGCGGTGGAAATCCACGAACCTTCCTCGAAGCTGGCCCCCAGCGCCCCCTCGATTTCCGGCAACGCGGCGCTGGTGACATGCACGTTCATGCCGGCCATGAAACAGCCGAACAGGCCGCCGACGACCGCCACCCAAGCGCGCAGGGAAACCTTTTCATCAACGTTCATCGGGTATCCACCGTGGCGATCACCGACATGCCCGGCAGCAGCCGGGAGGTGTCGCCTGGCGACTGCTCAAGCTGTATACGCACCGGAAAGCGCTGGACGATCTTGGTGAAATTACCGGTGGCATTGTCCGGTGGCAGCAGCGCGAACACCGCGCCCGAGCCAGGCGAAACACTGTCGACCGTGCCACGCCAGTGCTGGCCGAAGGTATCGATTTCGAGGCTGACCGCCTGCCCGGGGCGCAGCCGCGCCAGCTGGGTTTCCTTGAAGTTGGCCACCACATAGGCCTGCGCCACGGGCACCACCGCCAACAGTGGCAGGCCAGGAGTGACGTACTGTTGCTGGCGCACCTTGCGCTGGCCGACCACACCATCGAAGGGCGCGCGGATCTCGGTATCGGCCAGTGCGCTACTGGCCAAGGCTGCTTCGGCGCGGGCCTGTTCCAGGTCGGCCTCGCGCTGCCGCAATTCGGCCTGCAACTGCCGGCCCTGCTGAGCCAGCACGGCCTTGCGCGCATGCTGCCGGGCCAGCTCGGCAGCGGCCGCGTGCTGCAGCGCGCTGGCCTGGATACGCGTGGCGCGGGCCTGCTCGGTGCGTTGCACACTGACCGCCTGGGACGCGGCCAGGCGCTGGTAGCGCTGCCAGTCGGCCTCGGCGCGCTGGGCTTCGCCGCGGCTACCGAGCTGTTCGGCGGCGGCACGAGCGATCACCTGTACCTGCTCGTCCTGTTCAGCGGCGAATGTGTGCAGGCGCATGCGCTGCACCTGCACCGCCGCCTCGCTCACCGCCTGGCGTGCTTGCGCCTGGCGCAGACGCTCGCGAAAATCGCGCGGGTCCAGGCGCACCAGCAGGTCGCCAGCCTTGACCTGCGCGTTGTCGGCCACCAGCACGTCAGCCACGTAGCCGCTGACCCGGGCACTGACCGGCGCCCAGTCGGCGCGCACATAGGCGTCGTCGGTCTGCTGCAAAAAACGGGCGTCCAGCCACCAGTACGCGCCGTAGCCGAGTACCGCCAGCCCCAAGCCGCCGCACAGGCCCAGGCGCAGCCAGCGTTGCCGCCGGTGCTGCCGTTCGAGGACGTGTTGTGGGTCTGGGCTGACCGCCTGGTTCATGACTGGGCTCCATCCGTTATGGGGGAGCACCAGCGTAAGGAATTCGCGCTTGTCGTTCGCGCGTGAATCGGCAACCTATCGTCGCAAAATGGACACCGCTGCTCGACGCTTGGATGCGCCGGTGCGCCGCTGCGACTTGCCCTGCGACAAGCCGGCCATCAGCTTCCCAGAAACGCCACCACCTGCTCCGCCGCCATCACCGGGTCTTCCTGCATGAAGCAATGCCCACCCGCCACCTGCTGCGCACTCACCTGGCTGTTCAGCCTGGCCAGGCGCTGTACCGAGTGGGGCACGAACGGATAAGTGTGCTCACCGTAGAGGATGCGCGTGGGTGTGGAGATGGCCAGCAGTTGCTGCCACATGCGCGCAGGGAACGAACTGAAGATTTCCACCTCGCGGCTGGGCCGGCATTTGAGCACCACGCCTTCGCCGCAATCGCCGATGGCATGCTCCACATAGGCGTGCAGCGCGGTTTCGCTCCAGCCCTTGAAGATACCGCGCCCCTGCAGCGCAGCCAGCGCTGCCTGGCGATCCGGCCAGTGGCTGCGGCGGGTCGCGGCCTTGCGAGCGAGGGCGTGGCGCCGGTGCAGGCCGACCAGCGCGGCAGCGCCCATCACCCCCAGCATGCGCCGGCTGAACAGTACAGGGTCGAGCAGCACCGCGCGCTGGAACAGCTGCGGTTGGCCGGCCAGGATCAGGCCGGTGAGCACCCCGCCAAAACTGTGGCCGACCGCAAAGCGAGGCACGTCGCCGTACTCGCCACGCCCGGCCTCGAATGCTTCCACCGCCAGCGCCGCCGTGCGGTTCCAACCAACGAAGTTGCCGCCGTGATCACTGTCGCCATGGCCCTGCACATCGCTCAGCCACAGGTCGAAGTGCTCCGCCAGGCGCAGCAGCAAGGGCTGGTAGGCCAGGCAGCAGAAACCGTTGCCGTGCAGGAAATGCAGCAATGGCCGGCCACTGGGCGGCATGCGCCAGCCGCGCAGGGTGAAGCCTTCGGCGCATTCATGGGACCAGGGAATCAACTCCATCTGTTTACTGCACTCGTCGGTTCTAGGAAAACGACGATTCTACAAACAACAGCGGATACAGCGAAATCACCAGCAGCACGGCCATCAGGACATTGAACAGCACCACCGCGCGCGGATTGCGCAACAGGTTGCGCAAGGCGCTGCCGAACATCACCCAGACCCCGACACTGGGCAGGTTGACCAGGCCGAACACGGCGGCGATCACGATCACATTGAACACATAGCCTTGGGCCGGGGTGTAGGTGGTGATCGCCCCCACCGCCATCACCCAGGCCTTGGGGTTGACCCACTGGAAGGCTGCTGCACCCCAGAACCCCAACGGTTTGCGGCTGCCGGCAGTGTCACCGGACATCGGCCCGGAGGTGGCGATCTTCCATGCCAGGTACAGCAGATAGGCGGCGCCGGCATAGCGCAGGATGCTGTACAGCGGCGGCCAGGCCTTGAACACCTCGCCCAGCCCCAGGCCCACCGCCAGCACCATCAGCATGAAGCCGATGCTGATGCCCAGCGCATGGGGGATGCTGCGGCGCACCCCGAAGTTGACCCCCGAGGCCAGCAACATGGTGTTGTTGGGGCCGGGGGTGATGGAGGATACGAAGGCGAACAGCACGAAGGCGCTGAGCAGATCGAGCGAGGCAAGCATGGCGGCAGTCTTCCGAGTTTCTCGTTATGTGTTGCCACACAGTAACGGAGCCGTACGGCGGTCGACCGATACAGTTAAGCAAAATTGCATGAATACACTCTACTGAACTGGTCATATCGCTTCTGCGCTGCCGGACCAGTACGATGGCGCCAGCCCCAATACAAGGAAGCCCGACCATGAGCCTGACCATTCGCCCTGCCGTACGCAGCGACGCCGCGCAAATCCTTGCCTTCATCACCGAACTGGCCGACTACGAACGCGCCCGCCACGAAGTGGTGGCCAGCCTCGCCGATATCGAGCACAGCCTGTTCGACCCAGTCAGCACCGTGCACAGCCTGATCTGCGAGCGCGACGGCCAGGCCATCGGGTTTGCCGTGTACTTCTACAGCTACTCCACCTGGCTGGGGCGCAACGGCATCTACCTCGAAGACCTGTACGTCACCCCGCAGCAGCGCGGTGATGGCGCCGGGCGCACGCTGCTGCGCCATATCGCCCGGGAAGCGCTGGCAAACAACTGCGGGCGCCTTGAGTGGAGCGTGCTGGACTGGAACGAGCCAGCGATTGGTTTTTACCAGTCGCTGGGCGCAGAGCCGCAGGATGAGTGGATTCGCTATCGCCTGGACGGCGAGCGCCTGCGCCAGTTCGCCGAGGGCTGACGGCTGTCGACTGACGGCTGACACGCACCTTGTAGGAGCGGCCTTGTGTCGCGAAAGGGCTGCGCAGCAGCCCCGGCGATCTTTGTTGCGTAGCTGAAAGCTGGGGCCGCTTCGCAGCCCTTTCGCGACACAAGGCCGCTCCTACAGAGGGATCAGCACCGGCAAAATTTCCTTCGAAGCGCTTTGAACATCCCCCCGTTTCTGGCCTCCAACGTTTGATGCCTTGCCATCTTTCGCCAGGAGCCCTGCCATGTTCACTCGCTCCCCCGCAGCGCCATGAAGATGCCCTGCCGCGCACCCAATGCCTGCCTGCAACTGGATTACGTCCGCGACACCCTGTTCGGCCCGGTGGCGTCGAGCGTCGAATGCCAGGCACAACTCGCTGCCCTCACCCTGCAAGGCCGCCCCGCACTACGCCTGCATATCTGCCCGCCGCTGCCGGACAAGGTCGAGCGCGCCCACAGCGTGGCGTTTACCTGGGATGGCCGCAGCTACCACGGCGTGGTCCGAGAGCAGGGCAAATGCGGCGACGGTGGCTTGAACCTGCTGCTCGAGCTGCAATAAGGCGATCAACGGCAGCGAACTGAGCTGAACCCGCCGCGATCCCGACGCCTCCATTGAAAGAGGATGCGCGCTACTGCGCTACACCCTGGTTCGTCGCCGGGGTGGTCGGCCTGCTGCCGATGCGCTGGCTGGCGTTACTGGCGCTGCTGGCAGCCAGCGCTTACGCCAGCGTGCTGCTGTATGGCGGTTTGCAGACATTTTTGCGCCTGCGCAAAGAGCAGGCCATGCTGTTCGCGACCTGTGTATGGGGGGTGGGTCTGTTGCTGCTGGTGACCATCCTGGTGGCGATGATCCTGTTCTGGTCCAACGGCCTGATGCCGGAATACGTGCGCCCGGCCAGCCTCGGCTGACCGGGCACCTCGCGCTCAGGCAATGGCCTTGAGCGGCTGCGCCTGCGCGTGGTGGTGCTGTTTGAGCTGCGCCACCAACGCCACCAGGTCACGGCAACTGTTGAGGCTGGCCACCGACACTTCGGTGGTGAAGCACTCTCCCAGGTTGTCGCCCTGGCTCAGGCGGATGGTGAGGTGTTCGCCGTCCGGGCAACTCACCTCGCAGTGATCGGGCAGGCAGCCCTGTTCGATCATCTGCCGCATCTCAAGCATCGAAACGCCTATCAACGACATGGTACGACCCTCTCTATACTGGATGGCCTGTTGTGTGGTTACGCCGTAAACCGGCGCAGTGCCAATTGATATTGCCCATGCCCTGGGGGTGGTCCATTCGCCCGGGCAATGATGACGCGCAAGATCCTCTAGCACCTTAGTGGAAGAACACGCCCCTGCAGCCAGGGTTCGATCATTGACGGCAACTTGGCGACAGATGGCAGGCACATGACCGTTCGTCCCCCGTCACCCGCATCGGGTAAAACTTTTCCGACCTGGCGCGGCTCCCACAATCAGGCATGGACCCGCTTGACCAAAGGAACCCCGATGATCGACGCCAAACTCTATGTGATCGACTACGCACTGCACGGCCAGCACAAGACGTTCATCATCCGCGCCGAGCGAATGGACAACGCCGAAGCCTGGCACTGGGCCAGTTGCGATGCCGGTGTGGGCCGTATCGGTCGCTACGACCGCGAAAAGATCCGCAAAGTCAGTCGGCCCATGGCCGAGCGCTACGGCATCAGCGAAGTCAGCTGGCGCCAATCGGGCCAGTGAGCGCCAACGACGCCCATAGGTGCTGCGCCGCATAAGCGCGCCATGGCCGCCAGGCCAAGGCCCGCTCGGCCAGCAGCACCTGCGGCCCCTCCAGCAGGCGCAGGGCCTTGACCAGCGCCACATCGCCCAACGGCAAGGCATCCCTGGCCCCCACCTGGCGCAGGGCCAGGTAGTGGGCACTCCACGGGCCGATGCCCTTCAAGCTGCATAAACGTGCGAGCACCACGTCCAGGGTTTGCCCAGGCTGCAGCAGGTTCGGCTGCTCAAGCAGCGCCCTGGCCAGGGTGCCGAGGGTGGCCGCCCGGGCCCGTGGCATACCCAGCCCTTCGAGTTCAGCCGCCGCCACCGCCAAGGCCGAGGGGAATACATGGCTCAGCGCAGCCGCCTCCACCTGCAGCAACGCCCCATGCCGCGTCACCAGGCGCCCGGCCAGGGTCATCGCCCCGGCCACGCTAATCTGCTGGCCGAGCACCGTGCGCATGGCCTGTTCGAAAGCATCCCAGCCCTGGGGTACACGCAAACCGGGGCGCGCAGCGAGCAACCGCGCCATGAGCGCGTCGCCGGCCAGCCCGGCGGCAATCTGTGCCGGGCGCGCATCCAGGTCGTATACCCGGCGCAGGCGCGCGATCAACCCCGGCAACAGCGCCGGCGCCACTTCATGCAGGCGCACCTGCAGCCAGGGGCCTGCTACCGGGGTCGCTTCCAGCACGCCGTGCCGGCCGGCATGGACAAAGCTGCGCCGGTACACGCCATCGGCGAAGGTTTCGATACCGGGGATGCAGCGCGCAGCCAGGAAGGCCTGGGTCGAGGGCCAGTGATAGGGCGGCTGGTAGCGCAGCCAGAGCAGGTGCACGCCGCCCGGGCGCAGGGCGCGGCGGACGGCGTGGAGGGAGGAAAGGCGGGTCATGGGAGGTCGATAAGTCCTGACAGGCAGCCTTTGGGGCTGCTGCGCGGCCCAATCGCTGGCAAGCCAGCTCTCACAGGTACAGCGCAGGTCTGGGGATCGGCGTTGTACCTGTGGGAGCTGGCTTGCCAGCGATTGGGCCTTGAGGGCAACACCAGACAGTTACCCCACAAGCCCCTCAGAAACAGCGCTGTGCCTATGGGCGAGCAAGCCGGCGACGAGGCGTTATCATGCGCGCTGCCCGGCGCATTGGCGAGCCCTCGTCAGGATCGAACCTCGATCTCCTCATCCCGCCGATGCGCCCACTGATACAACGCCGGCAACACCAGCAGGGTCAGCGCGGTGGACGACAGGATGCCGCCAATCACCACGGTAGCCAACGGCCGCTGCACCTCGGCGCCGGTGCCAGTGGCCAGGGCCATGGGGATGAACCCCAGCGACGCCACCAATGCGGTCATCAGCACCGGGCGCAGGCGGGTCAGCGCGCCCTCCTCGACCGCCGCACGCAGCCCGCGCCCCTCTTCGCGCAGGTTGCGGATAAAGGCAATCATCACCAGCCCGTTGAGCACTGCCACCCCCGACAGCGCGATGAACCCCACCCCCGCCGAGATCGACAGCGGAATATCCCGCAGCCACAGCGCCAGCACACCGCCAGTCAGGGCAAACGGAATACCGGTGAACACCAGCAGGCCGTCCTTGAGGTTGTTGAACATCATCAGCAGCAGCGCCATCACCAGCAGCAACGACACCGGTACCACCACCCGCAGGCGCTCGGCGGCCGACTGCAGCTGCTCGAACTGGCCGCCCCAGCGGGTCCAGTAGCCCGGCGGGATCTGCACCTCGTCGATCAGCGCCTGCGACGCCTCTTCGACGAACGAGCCGAGGTCACGCCCGCGCACGTTGGCGCTGACCACCACCACCCGCTTGCCGTCCTCGCGGCTGATCTGGTTGGGGCCCAGTTGCAGGTTCAACGTGGCCACCTGGGACAACGGGATGAAACCGATCTGCGTGGCGCCGCTGGCGGCACTGGCGGGCACCGGGATCAACAGGCTGGACAGCCCGTCCACATCGGTGCGCAGGGTTTCGGGCAGTCGCACCACCATGTCGAAGCGGCGGTCGCCCTCGTACAGGGTGCCGGCGCTGCGCCCGCCCACGGCGATGGCGATGGCGTCCTGCACATCACCCACGTTCAAGCCGTAACGTGCGGCCTTGTCACGGTCGATGTCGATGGTCAGCACCGGCAGGCCGGTGGTCTGCTCGACTTTCACTTCCGACGCCCCCGGCACCTGCTGCAGGCCGGCGGCGATCTGCGCGGCGGTGCGGTTGAGCACCTCCATGTCGTCACCGAACACCTTCACCGCGACATCGCTGCGCACCCCGGAGATCAGCTCGTTGAAACGCAGCTGGATCGGCTGCGACAGCTCGTAGTTGCTGCCCGGCACGCTGGCTGCAGCGCGTTGCACATCGGCGATCAGCTCATCCCGCGGTTTGCCCGGGTCTTGCCATTGCTCGCGGGGCTTGAGCATCACGTAGGCATCGGAGATGTTCGGCGGCATAGGGTCGGAGGCGATTTCCGCCGTACCGGTACGGGCGAACACCCGCTCCACTTCCGGCACCCGCTCGATGATGGTCTTTTCCAGGCGCTGCTGCATGTCCACCGACTGCGACAGGCTGGTGCCCGGCACACGCAAGGCCTGCAGGGCGAAGTCGCCCTCGCTGAGGCTGGGGATGAACTCGCTGCCCATGCGGTTGGCCAGCACCCCCGACAGCAGCACCAGGGTGGCGGCGCCGGTAAAGGCCAGGTTGCGCCGGCCCAGCACCCAGTCCAGCACCGGGGCGTAACGGCGGCGCGCGGCGCGCATCACCACGCCCTCCTCTTCCTTCACCTTGCCGGTGACGAACAGGGCGATGGCCGCCGGCACGAAGGTCACCGAGAGGATCATCGCCCCCAGCAGCGCCAGCACCACGGTGAAGGCCATGGGGTGGAACATCTTGCCCTCGACCCCGGTCAGGGCAAAGATCGGCAGGTACACCACCATGATGATCAGCTGCCCGTAGATCAGCGGCCGGCGCGCCTCGCGGGCGGCGGCGAACACTTCATGGAAGCGCTCGGCACGGGTCAGGATGCGGCCATGGCGCTGCTGGGCGTGGGCCAGGCGGCGAATGGCGTTCTCGACGATCACCACCGCGCCGTCGACGATGATGCCGAAGTCCAGGGCGCCGAGACTCATCAGGTTGGCGCTGACCTTGTTGCTGAACATGCCGGTAAAGGTGAACAGCATCGACAACGGGATCACCATGGCGGTGATCAGCGCGGCGCGGATGTTGCCCAGGAACAGGAACAGCACGGCGATCACCAGGATCGCGCCTTCGATCAGGTTCTTCTTAACCGTGGCGATGGCTTTTTCGACCAGGTTGGTGCGGTCGTACACGGTGACCGCCACCACGCCCTTGGGCAGGCTGCGGTTGACCTCTTCCAGCTTGGCGGCCACGGCCTGGGACACTGTGCGGCTGTTCTCGCCGATCAGCATGAACACCGTGCCCAATACCACCTCACGGCCATTCTCGGTGGCCGCGCCCGAGCGCAGCTCCTGGCCCAGGCCCACCTCGGCCACATGGCTGACGCGGATCGGCGTGCCGTCGACACTGGAAATGACGATGTTGGCGATGTCCTCGGCCGAAGCCACCTGGCCCGGCGCGCGGATCAGCAACTGTTCGCCGTTGCGCTCGATGTAGCCGGCGCCGACGTTGGCGTTGTTGCGCTCCAGGGCGCCGATCAGGTCGTTGAGGGTCAGCTTGTAGGCCGCCAGGCGCTTGGGCTCCGGTGCGATCAGGTACTGCTTGGCATGGCCGCCGATGCTGTTCACCTCGGCCACGCCCGGCACGTTGCGCAGCTGCGGCTTGATGATCCAGTCCTGAATCACCCGCAGGTCGGTGGCGGTATAAGGCGTGCCATCGTCCTTCAGCGCGCCGTCCCTGGCCTCCACGGTCCACAAAAAGATCTCGCCCAGGCCGGTGGAGATCGGCCCCATGGCTGCCTCGATGCCTTCGGGCAGCTGCTCGCGAGCCACCTGCAGGCGCTCGTTGACCAGCTGGCGGGCGAAGAAGATATCGGTGCTGTCATCGAAGATCACCGTCACCTGCGACAACCCCGAGCGCGACAGCGAGCGGGTCTGCTTGAGGCCCGGCAGGCCGGCCATGGCGGTTTCGATGGCGAAGGTGATGCGCTGCTCGGTTTCCAGCGGTGAATAACCGGGCGCGGCGGTGTTGATCTGCACCTGGACGTTGGTGATGTCGGGCACCGCGTCGATGGGCAGTTTCTGGTAGCTGTGGATGCCCACTGCGGCCATCAGCACCACGGCAAGCATCACCACCAGGCGTTGCTCGATGGCGAACTTGATCAGGCGTTCGAACATGTCAGGCGTTCCCGGTCAGTGGCTGTGTTCGGCCGAGCCTTTGCCCAGCTCGGACTTGAGGACGAAGCTGCCGGCGGCAGCCACCTGGGTACCGGCGGCGAGCCCCTCGTGGATCTCTACCTGACCGCCATCGCGGCGGCCTGGTTTTACCGGGCGTGCCTCGAAGCCTTCCGCGGTGCGGGCGAACACCACGGTCTGCTCTTCCCAGGTTTGCAGGGCCGCTTCGGGCACCACCACGGCCGCGTCGAAACGCTCGACGGTGACGGCGATGTTGACGAACAGCCCCGGGCGCCAGGCGCCATTGGGGTTGGCCAGGGTGGCGCGGACGGTGGCGGCGCGGTTCTGCTCGCCCAACAGGCTGCCGACGTAGTTGACCTTGCCTTGCACCTGCGCGCCGAGGTCCGGTGCGCTGACGGTCACGCCACGACCGCTGATCACCTTGTCCAGGTCGCGCGGGGCCACGGCGAAGGTGGCCCAGACCCGGCTCAGGTCAGACAGGGTGAAGGCGTTGCTGGTCTCGTCCACCACCTCGCCCACGGTCAGGTGTTTCTCCACCACCACCGCATCGAACGGCGCGCGCAGCTCATAGCGGTTGCCCTTGCCGGCCGGCGCCACGGCGGCGACCTTCTGCCCGGCGTTGGCGGCGGCGATTTCGGCCTCCTGCAGGGCCTGGCGGGCCTGCAGGTAGTCCTGCTCGGCGCTGATGCGCTCCTGCCACAGCTGCTTTTCGCGCTCGAAGGTCAGGCGTGCCAGTTCCAGACGGCGCTGGGCCGCCTGCTGCTCGCTGCGCAGTTCGGAGATCTGCTGGCTGGCGATCACCGCCAGCACCTGGCCGCGCTTGACCGCCTGACCGAGGTCGGCGTGCACCGACTCGACCACGCCGGGCACCCGGGGCACGACGTGGGCGGTGCGGTCTTCGTCGAAACGGATCTCGCCGGGGAAGCTGATGGCGGTGCCCAGGGTTTGCGGGCCAGCGGTGACCAGCTGCACGCCTGCGGCCTGGATCTGTTCGGCGGTGAGGTGCAGTTGGCCCTCCTCTTCGGCGTGGTCTTCACCTTCGGACGCAGCATGGCCGTGGCCATCGTCCTTTTCTTCGGCATGGCCGTGGTCTTCTTCGCCATGGTCATCGTGCTGGGCCTGGGCACTGGAGGCCTGGCCGAGGGTGCCGGTCCAGGCCAGGCCGCCGAGGCCGAGGGCGGCCAGGGCAGCGGCGAGGATCGCGAGTTTGCGGGGGTTGGTCATGGAGGCTCCTGCTGGGGGAAATCGTCAGTTGCAATTCGGGCCCCATCGCGGGGCAAGCCCGCTCCCACGCTACTGTCTTGCGTGGGAGCGTGCTTGCCC